>NZ_JAMXFD010000003.1:207895-223968 GCF_025370875.1 Laspinema palackyanum D2c | reverse complement strand
GGCGGCTGGACCGGAGGCGTCGGCGGCGGTTGGACCGGAGGCGTCGGCGGCGGCTGGACCGGAGGCGTCGGCGGCGGCTGGACCGGAGGCGTCGGCGGCGGCGCTACTGGTGTACCAATGGGAACCGCAGGGGTAATCGGATCTGCCGGAATAATCGGCCCGGGAGAGTTAGGCAGCTGGCCACCGGGAGATAGCTGAGCGTTTGCCGGTTCCGCGACTGAGATTGAAATCGCAGAGGCAGTAGCCGCAATACCTACAAATAAGAGGCGGCTACTGGATGATTTAAGTTTCGAGAATCGCTGTTTTCCGTTCATATAACCACATCCCGCGAGAATACCCAACTCAAAAAAGTTGGGAGGAAGCGATGCGGGTATAGCCGCTTCCTATGGACAGTTGGCCCTCATATTGGAGCGCCGAGAGTTTAAAAACTCAAACTCTAATCGACTGCCCATCAACGTTGACGCAAACACTCCCTAGAGTCTTGGATACAAGACATCTACCATCTGGATCACTTCAATCCCCGAAAAGGAGATGAAGTAGCTGACTGATTTCAACCTTACAACCCTATCTCATTTGGGAACATCAGTGGGGTGATAGGACGAAGAATTGACCTGGTGACTTAACGTCATATTTTGAGAGGGTTCTGCTACTCTTTGCATCAAAGGCTTGGGAGTTTGTTAATTTTATTCCCACTTGGACTGGATAGGTATTTTTAAATACCCCTTTACCCTTGAGCCGGGATTACCAAACCTGTTCATTGTTTGGTTAATGCCTTTACTTGTTTTATCGTAACTAGAGATTGCAGTGCATTTTTCGCTTTCTCCAAAAAGGAGAGAAAAAGGCCCGCGTTGTTCTTTAAAAAGAAATGCCGTAGACTATACTCAAATTTAAGCGCACCCCATCACCAGCGTTACCAGTTAAGTCATTGAGTCCAAAGCTCGCGACCAAGGGAATCCTCTTAAAGGGTACCACAGATAAGCCCATTGTCAAGTCTTGCCCGGTCCACTCGGCGATCGCATGAGCCTGGGAACCCATAGAGGTAGCAAAACTCCCAAATATATTCAATTGGGTCCCGCCAAATTCATCCGTAGGATCGACATTGGGTTCGGTTCGGAAGACCCCATTGCCAACCCCTAGGGTTACAAACCCCAGACTAAAGGGTTTTTCAAGGTCCTCATCGAAAATCAGGACCTTACTCACCGCGCTATAAAAACTGCGACCTGTATCACTGGCAGCATCTATCCAATCTACAAGGTTGACCACTCCCACGGAAACGGAAAAATTGTTCGGGAGTACCCGAGTGGCTTGAAGACTGATACTACCTGCACCGAGATTATCCTGTTGTCCACTCTCATTAGACAACCCTGTAAGCGCGAGGATAACATCGAAGCCGATCGCCTCCACAGGATCTCCCAACCCCATCGATATGGAGATTGACCCATCTTCCGACGTATAACGATTTCGGTTGTTAAACTGTGCCCCAACCCCAAGATTACCCCAAGCCCCACCAAACCCACTCGGGTTACTGAGGGTAATTCCCGGAAAATTCCCCGCTGAACCCAAGGCAACGGCGAGATTTCGGAGTTGTCTGTCCGTTAATGAGTCAAGAAAACTCAGCAAAATCTGAACTTCTGCAGAGGGGAGAATAATATCTCCGTCTGTTTCCGCTTGTCGGCGTTGCAGGATTTCGGTTAACTCATTCACTTGCTGGAGTTGCTCCGGGGTGAGGTCCTGCTCTCGGGCTGCTTCTAAAACCACCAGGAGTTCAGCGACTTCTTCAGGAGTAAACCGCCGGGGGGTTGGCCCTTGGGAGTCAATGTTTTGCTCAATTTGAGCTAGTTCTTCCTCACTCAGAGAGCCAATTAAGTTTTGGAGCTGTTCGGCTCGCTGTGGAGATAAAATCACCACCAGTTCCCCTTGGGCTTCAAGAGCCTGTAGTTCCTCGACCAGACTTTGGATTTCCTGCCGTTGTTGGGGTCGCAAATTTAACCGTTGGATGACTCTCAGAAATGAGATCAACTCTTGTACCGTTGCGCGATCGAGGCGAGTCCCCCGGGCGAGTTCCACACCTACCGCAGATTGGATCTGGGCGCGTTCTTCTTGAGTCAGTGACTCGATCAGCGACAGGACCAGTTGGGTTTGCTCAGGAGATAGAATCGCTTGGGGCTGCCCCTGTGCTTGAATTGCTTCTAAATCTTGAATTAGCCTGGAAATCTCCTGGGTTTGCTGGGGCCGGAGTCTTAGCTGTTGAATTCCGTTTAGGATTAATAAAATTTCAGAAATCTCTTGTTGGGTGAATAAACCCACTTGCACTTCCGGCAAGTCCAGGGCTTCCTGAATCTGTGAGATTTCTTGAGGGGTTAGGGAAGTCAGCAACCCGCGAACTTGTTGCGCTTGCCTAGAGGAGAGGACCACCTGGGGCTGCCCCTGAGTGCTGAGTTGTTCTAATTCCCGAATCAGGGATTGGATCTCCTGAGCTTGTTGGGGCCTTAGTCCTTGTCGTTCGACCTCTCGGAACAGGAGGATGATCTGTTCGAGTTCTCGTTGAGTGTAGGTAACCACTGACTCCTGGGTTGGAGTAGTGGGTGGAACAGGTCTGGTATTCTGTTTGCTGTTGGGCAACTCAGCAGTCTGCCCGGTTGTGTTCAGGCCCTGGACGGGGTGCGGATTGGCTAAACTTAATCCTGAGGGCAGCACTATGGCTGCACTAATACCGGCCAGCAAACTCAGACGCAATACAAGCTGATGTAAGAACACACCTAAAACTCCCCATACCATGTTTAAACAAGTATCCAGTGAACCACATTGCTCTCCGGAAATACAAGCCTTTCCTATCTATAAATTGTCAAACCTAAGCTCCCCTCGGTGCTTGAGCTTAACGTTGCGTGACGCTCATCCACAATAGCATTGTTCCCGCTCATCAACACACCCAGTTATTTGAGCGGACGGGTTAAAATTTTAAACCTGTAAAAAGTGTCGAAATTTTCCGACGGAAAGAAGGCTTCTCGAAAGGCGGACGGGCAATTTCAGAAGAAACTCTTGGATCCTGACCAAAGGAACATTAATCAGACTACTTCCCAAAATCTCAAAAGCCAAAGTTTTTGTCCCCTTGTCCTGATACAGGGAAACCCTTCCTCAGAAACGGGGACGCTTTATAATAGAAAAAGTTTAGGGGATATCTGCTAAATTTTAAAAGAGTTATAGTGGGATTGACTATGTAGAATAGTTTGACTTTAAATAATAAAAAACCGGGCCCGAACTGGAAATTATGGCCCAGGATTCCGACTTGTTTTAAGGCATAGAGCGCGGGTATAGTAACGGGGAAAAACTGGTTGAATACCACAGATTGGTTCCGCTTATGCAGAAATTTTATCAAGAAGCCCGGTTTTTTGTCCGTGGGTTCTAAACCTGTACCGCTCCCCTAGAATATAGCGAATTTCAATCAGTTGGGCGTTGGTTGTAGGGTCAACTCCTGGCGGGTTTTGCATCCTTGGTGGTTTGAATGATTGAGACAGGCGATCGCGGAAATTCTGTGATCCCCCAAGAGAAAGGGGGACTAACATTCAATTGGACTAGAGCCAACAAACCCTTCTACCGACTGGTGCGGGTGGGTATTTTGGGCGGCTTGCTGTCTATTGATTCAAGCTGGGGAGCATCGTGGCTGTGGGCGAGGGTTAAGGGTGGTTTGCTGGGAATGCTTTCCGGTAGTGCGACGGGAATATCGGCACCATTAATTACAGCACCTAAGAGTTGGACTGTTTCTGATTCAGTCAGGGGTTCAACATATTCCGTGAGCATTCCGCCTTGGGTGTATAGGGGGCGGGTGATGAGAATCATCCCATCGCTAAAGGGTTCTAGTAAAAAGGCATCGTTGTTGAGGCTCATGGCGGGAGAGTCCAAAATCACTAAATCAAACCGAGCTCTGGCATCTTCAAGGAGTCGGCGGAATTCGTTAGATTCGATCGCCGCTGCGCTGTTTTTGAGAGGACCTGCACTGGGAACAACGTAGAGGTTTTCAATATCCGGCGCAAGGCGAATGCATTGGTGGAACTGTCCGTAATAGCGCAGCGGTTCGAGGTTGGCATCGGGTTCGATCGCCACTTGCAGACTCTGCGCTTGGGAGGGCGATCGCAAATCCGCTTCAATCAGTAACGTCCGCTTCCCTGCACGCGCGGCGGCGATCGCCAAATTATAAGCACAAAAAGTTTTTCCCTCTTGAGCAGCCACACTGGTAATCAACAGGACTTTGGGTGCTTTTTCTCCAATCCGCAACAAATTACTGCGGATCTTTTCATAAAACTCCAAATAAGGGGAATCCGCATCCATCAAAATTGGCATCTCGTGAGCATTGAACTCTGGAGTAAACACCTCGGGTAAAATTCCCAGAATGCGGAGGTCCTGTTGCTGCAAAGCACCGCGAACTTCCTCCATCGTATAAAATTTCCCTTCGAGCAAGGAAATTGCAAAAATCAAGGCATTCCCGACTAAAATGCCCACCACTCCCCCCAGGGCGAAAATCAGCGCCGGGGGTTGTGTACTCACTTCGTTTTTAGAAACCGAAGCGGGTTGTGCCACACTCAAACTGCTGGACGTTTCGGCTTCAGCAGCTTTCGCATCCGCCAAAGCTTGCTGCATTTTATTGTAAAGGTCTTGCTTGAGTACCACCTGCTGAGCCAACCGTCCCCGTTCAAGCTCTTTATTAGGCAGGGTTTGATAATCCCGCTGCAATTGTTGTTCCGTTTGAGTCAGAGAATTCAATTGCTGGACCCAGGTTTCTCGCTGGGTTTGTAAATTCACTAAAGTTTGCGCTAACTGCTGCCTTGCCGGGTCAAGACTACTGTCCTGACGAATTTGGGCGCTATTCATTAAGGGGGCAGCCATCCCTCCCCCACCGATAACTTCTGTCGCTCGCCGCTCCAACAATTCATTGTAAGAGGTTTCCTGCTTTTGCAACTCAATCATCTGGGGATGGAGCGGGCGGAAATCTTTACTGAGGAGTTCACGCTGGGACTCAATTTGATGGAGGGCTGCTCTCAATTGGGCGATAATCGGGTCGGCGCTGAGGGCTTGGGAGACGTAGGCTTGATCGGCGGTCAATCCCAGGCGCTGTTCTAAACTCGCAAGCTGGGCATCAAGCCCTTCTAACTGTAAGCCAATCTCGCGCTGCTGATTTTGGTTGGCAACGATCGCCCCTGCCAATCCCCCACTTCTAGCGGCCAAAATTGCCACCGACTCTTCCCGTTCATACTCTTCGAGTTTCTGTTCCGCCTCTCTAAGTTCCGCTAGGGCTTCCGGCAACCGCTCCTCAATGGTGTCAATCATCCGTCTTAATGCCGAACTATTGAGCATTCGACTTTGCTCAATCATGGCTTCCATGAGTCCTTGCACGACAGCTTGGGCCGTTTCCCCATTGGCGTGAGTATAGCCGAGTTCAATTTGAGGGGGGCCATCGGCTTTAGGGGGCTTTAAACTCACCTCCCGGGCCAATTTTTTGGGGTCTTCATTCACCTGGGTTCCCACCGCCGTTACCACATTCTCAGCCAGGAGAATCTCTTTGGGAAGTTGCTTACCCTGTTCTTGAATTTGGCTTCCGGTTGCCGAAAACGTCACCGCCGGAGTGGTGTAAGTCATGGCTCCGCGTGCCCGATAGGTCACTTCTGGAGGGGGTTGCATTGCCACAAATCCCGCCCCGCCCAAGGTGAGGACAAAAGCAGCGAAGCCAAACCATTTGTATTTACCAAAAGCGATCGCGTAGCGCTTGAGAATGGGTGGAGCCATGATAGGAATAGGGATAAAGATAAAGGATATTAAAGATTAAGAGGAGAGCGTCTGCTTCCCCTATTCTTCCCTAGAAAGGAGGGCAGAGGCTCTGCTCTTAATTCTATGGTTTAAGTTAGACTTCCTGTAGAGACCGTCCATATATTCTACCATAAAACAGTCCGGGGCTTATTAGTTATTATTGTTGGTGTTATTTTCATTCTCTTCGCCACCGGGTCCAAAGAGGAGTGTGGCACTATCTCTCAAGGAATCAAAAAACAGTAAAAATCCGAGAATATCGCGGAAGGGTTGAGTAAAGGTCCCGAGGGCATAGGTGATTTTCCCCACCAGATTGCGACCAATGACAATCACATCATTATTTTCTAGGGGGACATTTTGAGCCAGATCCCCGCGCAAGAGTTCTTGGGCATTGATTTCCCGAGTCACGGCTTTACCCTGTTCGGGATCGAAGCGGATCAGGGCAATATTGTTAAGATCTGCACTCAGGAGGGGAACCGCATTCAGAATATCCGCAAAGGTACTGCCACTGGGGACGGGAACGACGCTAATGCCCCCGGCAGGATAGCTCAAAACGCGAACCACAATCTGCGGCACGGATAGGTTTGAACGAGAGACGAGGACGCGATCGTAATATTCATCGGTGCTGCTTTCTAGGGTCGGAACAAAGACCACATCTCCATTAGCTAACCGGAGTTCAGGAAGTTCAGCCCCAGTCAGCAGGGGGGTGTACAGGTCCAGGATTTCTTCCGAAATTGCCCCATTCTCCAGCACCCGACGGACCCGTACCGCCCTTAAATCAGCATTAGAAGTAATCCCTCCGGCCACTAGCATCGCATCAGCAACAGGGCGCTCGGAGGGGGGAACGGTAAAAAATCCGGGCTGTGCCACTTCGCCGAGGATCGTCACATTAACCGGAATGGCCGCAGCTAGGGTGGATCCGGCAACGATGCGGGGGTTATATCCTGAGTCCTGGTTTAATCCCAACTTTGGGACAATGACCACATCACCATTTCCTAGGCGGAGATCCGGTAAAGGAGTGCCGTTTTCCAGGGAGGCATACAGGTTTACCCGTTCTTCACTGACGGTGCCATTTGCCATCACTCGACAGATGAGGACAGTCCGTAAGTCAGCGCCAGTCGTAATCCCACCCGCAGCCTGCAAGGCCGTGGGAATAGGACTTAGGGAAGGAGGGACTACATGAAATCCCGGTGCGGCTACTTCTCCGAGGACTGTAATGGCAACAGGCTGTTGGGCGGCTAGGGTGGAAGTGGAAACCACGTTACTGTCATAAGTCCGGGCTTCTTCTAGCCCGAGTTTAGGGATGATCAGCACATCCCCATTGGCTAGTCGGAGATCGGGGAAGGGGGTACTGCCTTGTAATGAGGAGAGTAAATTGATGGATTCTTCGCTGAGGCGACCATCGGGCAGGGTTCGCCGGACCCGAACGCCTCGCAAATCAGCAACGGGAGTGGTTCCCCCGGCCAGCTGTAATGCAGTCGGAATGGGACGGGGGGAAGCGGGGAGGATATAGAATCCGGGTTGGGTGACTTCACCGACGATGGTAATGCCGACGGGTTGGGGTGTGGTTAAGGTGGAGTTGGCAACGACGTTGTTGTTGTAGTTAAAGGCGGCGTCGTTTAAATCGAGGGTGGGGACGATGACGATATCCCCATTGCCGAGGCGCAGTTCAGGAAAGGGTGCGCCGGTTTGTAACGGGGTATAGAGGTCAACGGTTTCTTCGCTGATCTGCCCATCGGTGAGGACTCGCCGCACCCGGACCGATCGCAGGTCAGCAGCAGGTGTAGACCCCCCAGCAATCACTAAGGCATCTTGGATCGGATTGACTGAGGGGGGGAGATTATAAAACCCTGGACGAGTGACTTCTCCAATGACGCGGATGCCAACGGGTTGGGGAGGAGAAAGGCGCGATCGCGCCACGATGTTGCTGTCATTAATCTGAGCTTCACTTAAAGATTGTTTGGGGACAATCAAAATATCCCCTTCTTGCAGCAAGAGATCCGGCGGGGGACTGCCTGCTTGCAGGGAAACCAACAGGTTGAGGCGTTGTTGCAAAAACCGGCCATCACCCAGAGGACGTCGGATCAGGATGGAACTCAGGTCCGATCCGGGTGTCGTCCCACCTACTGCGGCTAAAACTTCGGAAATTCTGGCATTTTCTGCCGGGAACGCATAAAAACCCGGTTGGGTGACTTCTCCGGTGACGGTAATATTCACCGGACGTTTGGCAATTAAGGCGACACTGACTCGGGGATCAACTAAAAATTGATTTAAACCGGATTGAATCCTTTGTTGAGCTTGTTCTGCGGTTAACCCGGCGATATCTAAGGGTCCTAATAACTGCATGACGATTTGCCCTTGGGGATTAATGATCGTTTGAATACTGATGTTTTGATAGGGTTGGACATCAATGACGATCTGATCCCCAGGGGCGAAGGGGTAGGATACCCTGGGGAATTCGCTAACGGGAATGATAGAGGGGGTCTCTAGGAACGGGTTGGGTTGAGAGACGGCTGCCCGGTTCGGGGCTGTGGGAACCGGAGGTGGGGCTGGAGGGGGAAGTGGGGCGGGGGTCAAGGGTTGGGGGGCGATCGCCTGCTGAGGTGTAGGGAAGGGCAATCCTTGACGAGGTTGGCAAAATGGGCTGAGTTGCGGGCTGTTGGGAGGAGTAGCCGGGGGGAATTGACCCGGAGGCGGGGGAACAGGGGGTCCAGGTTGAATGGAAGGCAAGGATGGAGCTTGGGGCGCGGGTATCCCTTGGGCGAGTTCTGGGGGGATTGGGGCGCTGATTCCTGCGGGTATTCGAGAATTGAAGGCGAGGGTCAACACTGCCGCTAGGGGCATGACCGTAGCTCCCGTATGTAACCCCGCTAGGGTCAAGGCAGTGAGGTGGTAAAACTGTCTGACAGGGGAGGATTCAATCATGATCACTGATGACAACAACGGGTCAAGGGGTTTGGGTTCAGGGGTGGAAGGTTCCCCCAGCTTTTGATGAAAGATTCCGATAGAAACGCGGATCGGGTTCTTTCTGAATCAAGGTGTGCTCTGGAATAGGGGGTCCCGTAGATGCGCCCTTGTTGAGGGGAAATGGTTCTGGAGTCCCCAGGGATTGCCCTTTGTGTTCGTCAGGGGGTCATTCGCTTTTGGTCTGGGGAGTAAAGGGACCCTCAATTAAAGCCTTTTGAATGTTTTGACTTAAGGATTCAACAAGGGGTCTGACTGATTCTATCTCCCCAAAGGGTTCTATGGGAATAATAAGGTTAACGGCGATCCAGGGAAGGCGATGTCCCTGGAGTTGGGCGAGGCGATCGCGCCAGAACCAGCTAAAGGGGGCGGGATTTCCGCCGGTGGGCCAGCTATACCACTGGGCGATCGCGTAGGTTTGAGCCGTGGTCCATCCTCGGAATAATCGGGCTTTCACCTGAACCGTTTGATTCGGGTTAGGGGTGGATTCTGGATTCACCTCAAAGGTTAGCGATCGCTCGGAATCTGTTTTCCACCGCCAAAATCCATCGATATCCATCCACTCCACTTGCGGTTGATGCATCGGACCCGTTTGATTGAGCAACAACAGACCCGCCACGAAGCGATCGCCTTCCTGAATATTCTGCTGCACCCAATTTCGACCCCCAATTTTCACAATCTGGGGTGCACTGGTTTCCCCTTCACTCAGGGTTAACCCCGTCTTCGTCAATTCCTTTAACTCCTTCAGATTGACTAGATTCGGAGGAGAGACCCAGGCCCATTTTCCACTGAAGTAGCTGGGAACTGCCCCTACCGCGAATATGACCAACATAAATAACAGTAAAGCAACTCGCGCTAGGGAATAATTATGCAGGAATTTGGGTAAATACATGACTTTCATGAGCAACATCTTGAGGGATTTATCCCCGCGATTGGTTTAGACAATCTGGAAGGTTGGAGGGGGGCGAACTCGCAGTTAGGTGGGGTCTTCCATTGGAACTGAAAAATAATGAACAATCCAATCAATTCCTTTGAGAGTAGGAATTAACAGTCCTAACATGGCAGCGGAATAGAGGTCTCCGCCCCATCCTTCATGAAGCCATTCAAACAAATGTTCATGACCCGCCCCATGAAAGTAGGTCAGAAGGGCATTGCGGATAATATTACCGATCACGGCGATCGCCACGGTACTGGCTAAAAACAAAGTGGTTTTGCTCCGCGACTCATTCGATCCCGTCCAGTAAAGTAACATTAACGCCACATACAGACTGGTGAGGAGCATTTTCAATCCGGCACAGTGTGGTGCAACTTCTACCACTCGTTGATTGACGAATAGATAAATTCCTTCTACGGTGACATTCAATCCTGCATGGGATAAGATAAATCCCGCACAACCGGCAATAAAACTTTGTAAGGGGAGGGTATAAGGTGCAATCAAGTAGGGGACTTGGTTTGGAGTGGCTAGGAATACTAACAGGAGTGGAAAGATTTGAAGCCTGAAGCCCGGAATTCCTTTCAGCCATAAACAGATTCCGGCGAGGACGATGGGGAACGATAAATTGACAAAATCGGGTAAGCCGGTGACATAAAAAATTCCCCCGATCGCCATCAAAATCACCCCTAGGGGATGGGTCTGTTGAGGCAGTTTTTGCCAAGATTTACGCTTGTCCTGCCAGCAAATATAGGCAGCAAAGGGTAGTCCAATTAATCCATGACTAAAATATTCATGTTCGAGACTGATGCTTTTATTCATCCACCCGTCGTACCAATGGAAGAGGAGGGGAGTATAAAGTACGCTGAGGATTCCAAGTACAATCCACGGGTAATTTTTATCAAATGAAAAAGGAACTTTATGCCCAATTTGCATAGTTTTATCTGGGGTAACAATAGGGAAAGGAGAAAGGGTTTAACTAACGGACTGCTAATGCGATCGCCTCAACCACCCGCTCGATTTGTGCAGGACTCAAACCGGGATACAGGGGGAGAGACAAAATCTCTTCGCACAGGGCTTCAGCGTATGGAAAATCCCCCGCTTGATAGCCTAAATTTTGATAAGCCGGTTGTAGATGACAAGGTAAGGGATAATGAATGCCGCTTTGAATGCCTTCGGAACCCAGTTTTTCTAAGAGGATGTCCCGATTTAGAATGCACTCTGGGGTGATGCGGATAACGTAGAGGTGATAAACGTGACCGCTACCACTGAGGTTGCGGATGGGGATGATGCCCCGATCGCCAAGGGGTTCGAGCAAGGCATCGTACTGTTGAGCGCAGGCATTTCGGGCTTGATTCCAGTCCGGTAAGTAGGGAAGTTTGGCCTGAAGGATGGCCGCCTGGAGGGTATCGAGACGGCTATTGGTGCCGTGATCGGCATGAAGATACTTTTTGGGCGCGCCATAATTGCGTAAGCTTCGCAATTTTTGAGCCAATTCGCGATCGCCGGTGACGACCATGCCCCCATCCCCAAAACAGCCGAGATTTTTACTGGGGTAGAAGCTAAAGGCGGCAGCCCGACCTACAGCACCGGCACGGACTCCTTCTCGTTCGGCCAGGTGCGCTTGGGCGGCATCTTCAACACAAATCAGATTGTGGGCTGCGGCGAGTTCCCTGAGCCTTCCAGGGGAGACCATTTGCCCGTAGAGATGGACCGGCAACAAAGCGCGAGTTTTGGGGGTGATGGCTTTTTCTACGGCTTCTAGGTCGATTAAAGCAGTGGCGGGGTCACAATCCACGAGGACTGGAGTGGCCCCGACCCGCAGGACGCCAATCAGGGTGGCGATAAAGGTATTAGCGGGGAGGATAACCTCATCTCCTGGACCCATTCCGGATGCTTGGAGTGCCAGGGCGATCGCATCGGTCCCACAGGCAACCCCCACGCCAAATTCCACGCCACAAGCTTGGGCGAAGCTGTTTTCAAATTCTCCCAAGGCTTGTCCTAAAACAAAATCTCCGCGTTCAATTACGGTTTGGATGGCCCGTTCTATTTCTGCTTGAATCGGCTGGTGTTGTTGGGTGAGGTCAACAAATGGAACAGTTTCGGGAGTGGGTTTCATTATGGTTAAAGAGACTTCAGAAGTGGGATTGAGTGGGTTGCAGTCTAGTCCGGTGGAATGGGTTGAGAACGGTTCCCCAGGACTCTGGATCGTTCCCGAGAACGCGATGGGGAGGGGGGATGATGGCACAGGGATCTGAGCAGCCGCCTTCTTTCCGGCTGGGGTCCCCGAATCAAAGGCCGCACCCGTTCCAAATTGCTCCCTCTTCTTTAAGTGTAGGAGGGATTTATCAAGGATTGACTCCCCCTCAATTGTAAAGACTTTGTAAAAATTCTCGATTGTCTCGTTCTCTTCCCTTGGACAGGGGATAAGAGATGCACGTGATCCCTCCGGCGATCGCATTGCGGGCATCTTGTCCTAGGGTAACGAATGCCTCTCTACATCAGGGGTCAAGCTTTCGTAAATTTTTCCAGGGATTTGTAAAGATTTTTAAGGGATTGGAATCGCCTTTTGCCCGATGGGTTAAGTTGGCTTGGTCCTCCCTCACGGATTTGCCAACGAAATGCCACTTTTTTTATTTTATATATGCAAGCTTAATGTCTCAAGTCTTCCCGGTAATATTGGATATTTATCTCTTTCAATAATTGCATAATTATCCTAACTAATTGGATAAAAATTCCCCCATTTTTGGTCCTGCTGAGTGAAAGTACAGAGAAAACTAGATTGCACGAGACTCGGGCAATTATTCAAGGGAGGAACGGAGGTAGGTTAGAGTAGTAAATAGGATGAAAGTCCTGAAATCAGGTTATCCCAAATGCCCTTGGGGAAAAATAACTTGAACCCTGGAGTTGAGCTAGACCGGGTTTATTCTAAAACTAGCTGATCCCACTTTCAACCTGAATCTGCATTTTAATGGGGAGGGTTCCCTGGCTCGTCAAAATTAACGCCAAACTCAATCATTTAAACCCTCAGTTCAAGTTGAGATTTTTATCACCAGAAGCCAACCTTGATCAAATCAAGACTTTCTGATTTTTACTAACCTTACACTGTAGCGATTTGCTCTAGCAAACCTCAAAAAAAGGGCAACGGATTCATCCCATCCTTAATGCCCCATAAAAAAGAGAAATATCCATGATTTCACCCTTCAGAAGCATCTATATCGGGTGGTTATTCACCCTTCCCCTTTGCGGGACCCTGGCAATTCAACCCACCCATGCCCAACCGCTCATTCCCGGCACCGATACCCAGACCCAAGTCACTCCGAATGGGAATACCTTCAATATTGAGGGCGGAACGCTTTCGCAAGATGGCAGGAACCTGTTCCATACTTTTGTAGAGTTTGGACTGAGTGCCGGAGAAATTGCTAACTTTATGTCTAACCCCCAGATTCAAAATATTTTGACCCGAATCAATGGGGGCAATCCTTCTATTATTAATGGGCTGATTCAAGTCACCGGAGGTCAGTCTAATTTATTTTTGATGAACCCCAGTGGTATTTTGTTTGGTTCAGGAGCGAGTTTAAATGTTCCGGGTTCATTCATGGCAACGACCGCAGACCGGATGGGATTTGCCGGGTCGGGTTCGGTGCAATGGTTTGATGGGAAACAACCCAATCAGTACAGCAGTTTGGTGGGAACTCCCAGTCAATTTGTGTTTTCGATGCGGGAAACTGGGGCGATCGTGAATGCGGGAAATTTAGGGGTTGGACCGAATCAAAATTTAACCCTACTTGGAGGTTCGGTGGTTAGTACGGGCACTCTTTCGGCGCAAGGCAATCTAATTGTGGCAGCGGTACCGGGTCAAAGTCTGGTCCGGATTAGCCAAGTCGGACATCTCCTGAGTTTTGAGGTGGACCCTTATCTGTTACCGACCACAGGGGGACAATCCATCTGGCGAGATCATCAGTTTGATCCCCAGTCTTTACCTGAATTGTTGGCGGGTGGGGGTGGCACTCATGCCACGGGAGTTCAGCTCAATTCCGATGGCACTGTCACCTTGACGGGTTCAGGGTTGCCCTTGGCACATGGAGATGTTAGTAGTCGTGGGATTCAGGCTCAAACTGCAATTGTGTTCGCCACGGGCAATTTAACGGCGGCAGAAACTCAGATCGAAACTACGGGGAATTTGCATTTGCAAGCGGACAACGGGGTGAGATTGGGAGATAGCCCGATGAATCCGGTTGAGGTGAAGGTGGGGCGGAATTTGCAGATTCGCGGCGATCGCAGCGTTACCGTCGATCTACTCAATCACCCCGATTCTCAAATCCAGGTCCAGGGGAATCTGATGGTAGTCAGTGAGGGCAACATCACTCTGGATGGCGCTTTGGAAGGCGGAGGAAATCTGATGATTGTCAATACCGCATCCCAACCGACAGGGTTTCAAAGTCGCCATGAGTTGCTGCTGATGGCGAGAGGGAATGTGGTCTTTGGAAATTATACGGGGGGAGATCTGGGGGTTGATGCCGGAGGAGGCATACAAGGTGGAAAAATTTCCTTGACGATCGCCGAGGAAGGCAATGCTTCCCCAGGTGGGGTTCACTTAAGTGCAGGGGGGATACACACTTCACACCCCCCGGTGAATGACTCCCTCCAATTCTCTCCCGGAAGCATCGTTGTCGGAGAAATTGCGATCGCCCCTTCGGATCGTTCGGTGAGTGTCCAGGCAACGGGAAGCATTCAAACTGGAGCCATCTCTACGGATGGGGGCGATATTACCCTCTCCAGTGGCAGTGACCTCAACCCTGGAGCCATCTCTACCGCTGGGGGCGATATTGCCCTGACTAGCGATTTGGGTCCCATTGATACGACTGGGGTTACCCTGGATGCTTCTTCTTCCTCTAACCCGCAAGGAGGGTCGATCGCCTTAACGGCTGAGAATCAGATTATTTCTGGGGATTTAATCACTGAAAATAACACCATTCAAATTACGGGTCCTCTGCAACTTTCTGATGCTGTGACATTCCGCACCACGGGGACCGCAGAGGAGGCCGGAGGTGGCAATATTCAGGTAACGGGAACGATTAATGGCACTGTTGAGTTAAATCTGGAGGCAGGAATCGGGGATGTTGTCCTAGAAGGGGCGATCGGGAATGAAGTGGCGATCGCCGAGTTGTCTATTGATGCTCACAGCATTGATTTACTCTCTACTACGACGAGTCAAGGGGCGATCACCATTGATGCCACAGGTACCGTCACCCTGGGCGATCGCCTCACTACTACCGGGGGAACGGTCCATATTAGCGCCACCGATGCCATTGTCACCGATGACATCACCACCTCTGGGGCTTCGATTCACCTCAACAGTCAGAATAGCCAGATCACCACGGGGAATTTAGAGAGTGGGGCGATCGCTGCTGATGGCGGAATCATTAGTCTGCGCTCTTTCTCGGGTCTCTCCACCGGGGCGATCGATACCCATTCGACAGTCGGTATTGGCGGTGACGTCACCCTGCACACCGAGCAAAATGATCTCCAAGTCTCCTTTATTAATGCAGAAGGAGCAAGCATCGGTGGCAACGTCTCCATTCAAACCACGGGTTCCGTGCGAATCGTCGATGCTTTTCTGTCCCAAACCGGTGGCGAGTTCAGCATTTCCACTGCTGCACCTCAAGGCGGTGAAATTACCATCACTCATGGCAGAAGTGAATTTGTGATTGGGGATCTCGATGGCAGTGGCATCATTGAAAACGGAGCCATTGCCGCTATTACCACCGGATCGGGAGAATTTCTGTCCCTCGGAGAATCCGTTTTGCGATCGCGCATTTACCTCAACCCCAATCCCTCCCCAGAATCCCCTGACTCAGAAACCCCCGACGAGTCCCAGGGAACCCCTGACGAAACCGCTACTGATGAGGAAGAAACCGAGAGTTCCGATCCATCAACTCCTTCGGGGTCCGACCCTGAACCCGAGGAGGAAACATCGGAGGATTCTTCCACGGATTTAGGAGAAGAAACGCTTCCAGTCGAGGAGACGACATCGGTTGATCCAGAACCAACTACGGAAGCACCTGAAGCCGACTCCCCCACTCCAGAGGAACCTGTAGCAGTGTCAGAACCGGCAGTGACTCCTACTCCCGAGGAACCTGTGGCAGTGTCAGAAACGGCAGTAACTCGGATTCCAGAGGAACCTGTGGCGGTGTCAGAACCGGCAGTAACTCGGATTCCAGGGGAACCTGTAGCGGTTTCTGAAGCAGTGGTAACTCCCACTCCAACTCCCACTCCATCGGAACCTGTAGCGGTTTCTGAAGCAGTGGTAACTCCCACTCCAACTCCCACTCCATCGGAACCTGTAGCGGTTTCTGAAGCAGTGGTAACTCCCACTCCA
>NZ_JAMXFD010000003.1:120783-207795 GCF_025370875.1 Laspinema palackyanum D2c | reverse complement strand
AACTCCCACTCCATCGGAACCTGTAGCGGTTTCTGAAGCAGTGGTAACTCCCACTCCATCGGAACCTGTAGCGGTTTCTGAAGCAGTGGTAACTCCCACTCCATCGGAACCTGTAGCGGTTTCTGAACCCCAGGGGACCGATATCCCTAGGAATATCCCGATAGAAGAGAATCAAGGGACGGTGGAAGCGATTCCGATACTGGAACAGGTTATCCCTCCTGGGGTGGTGGAAATTTTACCTTCAGAACCTGTCGAGTTGCCGATTATTCAGGAAGTGGTGGCGGAACCGATCGCAGTCATGGCGCCGGAAATACTTCAGAACCCGGCACAGTTGAGTCAGGCAGTGGGAGCCGGGGTGGAGCCAGTGGCGGGGACTCCGGAACTCGCTGCGCCTCCTCCACGGGCGATCGTCTTGCCAAAACCGACGGAGCAATCCTCCCCGGTGGTCCCTCCACCCGGGTTGCCTCGGAATGAGGAATCGGAAAATGCTCTGGGTGTTGTGCAGATGGAGATGGGGAATTTAGGGACTCGTGAAGTTCCGATTCTTCACGTTGAGAGGATCCCGAGTTCCATTCCACCGAGTTCAGTGGAGGGGAGGGTTCCGACTGCGCCGATAGAGCAGGAGGGAGGGACCCTCGCCATCTTTGAGGTGGAGGCGATCGCCTCCCCTGGAGAAACGCCAGAAGCTCAAATTTCAGTTCAGTCGCAATTAGAGGCAGAGGCAATCGCTCAAGCGACTATTCCTCAGATTGAACAGAGGCGGATGCAGGAATTTTACCAGCATCAGCAGGGTCCTCTCTCGGAAGATGAGGCGGGTGCCAAAAATGTCAGGGATTTGCTGGTGGGAATTCGTCAAGAAATCAATGTCAATCCTGCGGTTGTCTATGCGATGTCCCTTCCCGAAGAATTGCAATTAGTCGTGATGACGGCAGAAGGGGTCCCGATCATCCGCACGATTCCGACAGCTTCGCGGGATGCTCTGCGAGCTAAAGTCACTGAATTACTCTCGGAACTGACGAATCCGCGCAAAACCAATACCGACAGTTACATGAGCGCCTCGGTGCAACTTTATGAGTGGTTAATTGCACCGATCGCCGCTGAATTGGAAGCTGCCGGAATCGATATGTTAATGTTTTCCCTTGATGCAGGACTGCGAGGGATTCCTCTGGCGGCACTCCATGATGGAGAACAGTTTTTAATAGAAAAATACCGACTGGGTTTAATCCCCAGTGTGAACCTCACGGAGACGGGTTACAAAAATTTAAACGAGACTCGGGTTCTGGCAATGGGAGCCTCTGATTTTCAAGATACTACCATTCCCTCCTTAAGTGCGGTTCCGGTTGAATTAGGGTTGATTTCTGAAGTCTTTTCCCTGGAGAACTACTTTCTGAATGAAGCGTTTACCGCTGATAATTTACGCGATTCCCGTCGCCAACAAAACTTTGACATTATCCATCTGGCAACTCATGTCAAGTTTTATGGAGGAATGGAACAAACAGAAGCGGGTTTTCCGGATTCTCGACGTCAATCTTACATTCAATTTTGGGATGAACAGGTTCCCTTGGAGCAAATGCGGCAGTTAGGATTGGATGCCGGAACGGTGGAATTGTTGGTGTTAAGTGCTTGTGAAACTGCGGTGGGAAGTTCCGAGGCGGAGTTAGGGTTTGCCGGATTAGCGTTGCAAATGGGGGTGAAGTCGGTTTTAGCGAGTTTGTGGCAGGTGGATGATCAGGGAACGTTAGGGTTGATGGGTGAGTTTTATCAACAACTGAGTGCTCAAGAGCAAACAATTAAATCGGAAGCGCTCAGACAGGCACAGCTTGCGTTTTTACGGGGGGAAGTCCGGATGAGTGGTGAGCAATTAGTGACTTCCCGAGGGGCGATCGATTTACCGCCACAGATCGCGGATCAAATGGGCGATCGCCGGTTTGCTCATCCTTATTATTGGGCGGCATTTACCCTCGTCGGTAGTCCTTGGTAGGAGACTTAGGCAACGCACGGTTCCTCATTCTGCCTGGACTTAGATTGGGGGTTGCTGTAGGGGAATTTGAATGACAAATTCTGCGCCTTGTCCCGGTTCCGAGTGACAAGTTAACTCGCCGCTATGCTTGTGGGCAATAATTTGATAGGCAATGGATAACCCCAATCCGGTTCCTTTCCCAACGGGTTTGGTGGTGAAAAATGGATTAAAGATTTGTTCTTTAACCCCGGGGTTCATTCCGGGACCGTTATCTTGAATGTGAATGGCTACCCACTGGTTATCTAAGCATTCGGTGCGGATGCGAAGGGTAGGAGTTTGGTCGCTGAAGCTCTCTTGCCCTTTCAGGCTTTCCAAAGCATCGATCGCATTGGTAATAATATTGATAATAGCTTGATTCAGTTGCGCCGGATAGCATTCTATTCGAGGCAGTTGACCATATTCTTTAATCACGGAAATCCCTGAATTTCCGTTTTTTTCTCTCAACCGATTGTGGACAATGAGCAGGGTATTATCAATTCCTTCATGAATATCTACCGGCTTGCGTTCCGCTTCGTTCAGTCGCGAAAAATTCCGCAGGGACAGCACAATTTGACGGATGCGTTCTGACCCAACTTTCATGGAATTCAGCAATTTGGGCAAGTCGCTTTGCAAAAAGTCGAGGTCAATATCCTCCTGAAATTCATGGATGTCTTCAACGGGTTCGGGATAATGGGTTTGGTAAAGATTCAAAAGTTTAAGTAAATCCGCGAGATAGTCGTTAACATGAGCAAGGTTTCCATAAATAAAATTAACGGGATTGTTAATTTCATGGGCCACTCCAGCGACTAATTGTCCCAAACTGGACATTTTTTCGCTTTGAATGAGTTGGGTTTGAGTGCGTTGCAGTTCTTGTAAGGTGTTTTGAAGCTGTTGAGCTTGGTTTTGCAACGATTGAATCAATTCGGTCTTTTCGTGGGCGGATTCCTGAAGCGCTTGGGCTTTTTGTTTGCTTTCGGTAATATCATGGAAAGCAATCACTGCCCCAATTTGATTGCCCTCTTCATCAAAAATTGGCTCGCCACTGGCAACGGCGATCCGGGGTTCCCCCACCTTGGGCGCAATGATAATTTCCTCTTTTTTAACCCGTTCCCCATTGAGCGCACGCTTTAAGGGAATTTGCTCTGGAGAGATGGGAGTAATACCATCTCCCTGATATAAATCATAATAATTAAACCAGTCCTCCGGAGCAATGGAGTCATCGGGTAAGCCATATAAATCGCGAATTGAACGGTTGAATAGGATGAGGTTTCCCTGGGCATCCCCGGCGATAATTCCAGCATCAACGGTATTGAGTAAGGCTTTTAAAAATTCCCGCTCTTTTTCTAGGGATTTTTCGGTTTCCCTGCGTTCGGCGATTTCATTTTGCAGTTTATAGATGGCACTGTTAAAGGCTAAACTGCGACTTTGCAGTTTGACTTCAAGTTGATTGAGGAAGGTGCGGGTTTCTTCATAAGCGCGATCGCCTTCGATTTCGGCATATTTACGTTCGGTAATATCATGGCCGATCGCATAAATACATTGGCGATCTCGTCCTAGGCAGGCACTCCACAATAACCACCGATAATCCCCGTTTTTGCACCGATAACGGTTCTCAAAGGAGTGAGTATGACATCCTTGAAGGAGTTTGACGAATTCCATCAAGGTGCTTTCATGATCTTGGGGATGGACAAATTCGATAAAGGCTGTCGAACGCAGGTCCTCCGGGGCAAAACCTAGGGTCTTTTCCCAGGCGGGATTTAAACTGCGAAAATGTCCATCAAAACTTACCGTACAAAATAAGTCTAGGGAAAGGTCAAAAAAAGCCTGATAATCCTCTGCCGGAGGGGGGGATTCCCGACTCTGTTCTGGAATCGGCGAGAGTTCCCGGGCGATCGCCCAAATGAGCGGTTCACTCCCGCGCCTTATGGCTTTCCAGGATAACCGCTTATAGTCACCATTTTTACATTGATAGCGGTTCTCAAAGGCGATCGTCCCGAGATCTCCACTGAGTTGGGCAAGCTGTTCTCGGGTTGAAAATCGATCTTCTGGATGCACACCATCGAGAAAGGATTTCTGCTGCAGTTCACTGAAGGGAAATCCTAGGATTTTTTCTCCCGAACCATTAATGTGCTGAAAATCTCCATTGCTATTAATCACGCACAGGAGATCGTCGGATAAATCAAAAAAGGGAAACTTTGAGATTTCCTCCCCTGCATCACACTCCAATTCTACGATTTTCATGCTCATTCCGTCCCCCTAATATGTTTTACCGTCTTTTTTAGAAAATTTTTATTATTCAATTGAGTTTGAGATATTTCAATCTATTATAAGGGGTTTGCCCTGAAATAAAATAAAGCAAAAGTAGAGAAAAATCAGAAATCCGTATTGATTCATGAAGTTTTGGCAAGGATAGAGACAAGGAACCGGACAACTGAGCCCTTCGGACATCTCGGGAGTCTCGATCAGCCTCAATCCCCAGAATCGGGCATCAATCGCACCAATGGAGGAGCACCGCCGCAAATATCGCTATCCTAAAAGAGAGAATCACAAGCCAAATTAAAATGTCAGCGAAACCTAATGTAAATCGGTGGGCGATCGCCGTCGTGGCTGCTCTAGGTATGGCCGGTGGATACTTATACTGGCGCAGTAGCTGGGTCGGCGGCTCAAATCCTCTGGAAAGTGCAAAAGTGGTTCCACAAGATGCGCTAATGGCGGCTTATGTGGTCACGGATGAGCGTCAATGGTCGAAATTAGATGAATTTGGGACCCCAGGCGCACAGGCGGCGATCGCCCGCACTGTGGCGGACCTAGAAGCCAATTTCCTCGCCCAAACCAATCTCGATTACAAAACAGACCTGCAACCTTGGATCGGCAATGTCACTGTGGCGATCGTCCCTTCTTCTGGGACAGAGGTGGCAACCACTAGCCTAAACTCTGACCTGTTATTAATTGTAGGCATTAAAAATCCCTTCCGTGCCTGGTGGTTTGCTCGCAATTTGAGGTCTCAAAGCGAACTTACCTTGAATAAATCTACCTATAAAGGCGTTACGGTTTCTCAAATCGTTCCACCCCAAGGCATGAGCATTTATCAGGCCACTGTGAATAATAAACTGCTGATTTCCCAGCAACGCAGTGCGGTGGAAAAAGCGATCGATACCACAACCTCAGACTCCTCTTTTCTAATGAAATCTGGGGCCAAGGAACTGGTCCAGCAGAGCACAAAACTCGATAATGCTCTTGTGCACTTTTACTTACCGGATTATAGCCAGACTGTTGCACCGATGAGCAACAGATTGAGCGATCGCCCCCGTTTACCCCAGGTGGATGGGGTCAAGTCGGTTCTGCTGAGTGCGGGTCTCCATCAACAAGGAATGCGGGTCCGCTTCCTAACAGAAGTTGACCCCCAATCTATCCCCCAATATCCCCCCGTCTCCAATCAACTCTTAAATCGCTTTCCCGCAGAAACGATCGCCCTGGTTAATGGTCATGGCATCGGGCAGTCTTGGGCCACTCTAGTCGGTCAAAGTCAAGCCCAACCGGAGTTACAAGCAATTTTAATCCCTATGCGCCAGATGTTCGCTGCGGTGAATCTGGATCTGGACCGCGAGGTGTTCGGTTGGATGGATGGGGAGTTTGGTTTTGGACTGATTCCCTCCCATGAGGGTCTGTTGGGACAATTGGGATTCGGAGGGGCGGTGGTGTTTGAAACGAGCGATCGCCCTGCGGCAGAAGCGATGCTGCAAAAATTAGATGCGATCGGGCGCAATGTCGTCCCCTTTCCCTTGGCGATCGCCCAACGCAATGTCTCTGGAATTAACGTCCGGGAATGGAAAATCCCCCTTCAAGGTGCCCTGTTAGGTCACGGTTGGTTGGATGATAATTCTGTGTTTATCGCATTTGGGGGCCCCATTATCGATGCGATCGCTACTCCCGCCACTTCTTTACAGCAGAGTCCCAGATTCCAAGAACTGGCCGGGTCCTTGCCGAACCCCAATCACGGCTATTTGTACCTAGATATGGAGCAAATTACCTCGGTGATCAATACCCTTCCCTTTATGATGGGTGTTAAACTCTCTCCACAGACCCTAGACCTCTTAAATTCCGTTCGCGGCATTGGCGGAACGGGAACCTGGACCAGTGCGACGCAATTTGAAAGCGAGATGTTATTTAGCCTCCGAAAAACCCGGGAAATCCCAACTCAGTAATCCAGAGGTAGTTTTGCTGGGCGATCGCTTTGGTACAATAAACAATGATTTTCCTCTCGTCAATAGGATAGTTGTTTCTGTCCTCCTGCCCACTCGCTTTGACCGCAACCTCGACAGAGCACTTCGGGGTAGTGATTAAATCAAGAGGACAAGAAACCGGTTTTTTTGCCCTATTTTGGGGCTTGATTTCCCCAGATATTATCAAAAAACCCGGTTTCTAATCTGTCTTTTGCTCAGGCTCTAAAGCGATGGGAGAAACCCTCAACCTCTCACTCAATCATAACCCTAATGACTGCTTCTGTATCAACTGGACCCGGACTATTATCTCGTTTAATTAATGGATTATTATCCATTAAACCCGTCGCAAATTTCGCCAAATCTAAAGCCCGAAAAATGATGATTGACCGGGCTGAAAATATGGGGGTTCCCTGGACGAGCGAGGCCCGATCGCTCCAAAACCGCAATTGGGACCGCGAATTCCAACAGGTACAGAATCCCACCTTGGTTTATCCAGATTATTACCTCTGTTCCTTCCATGCTTACGACCAGGGAAATTTAAGTTGGGAAGCCGCCAGCGAGGTTGAAGTTGCCGCTAAAGCCGTCCACGCTCATATTTGGCCCGGAGCCGGAGTCGAAGGAGACTCTCGCCTTCGTGACAGTTACCATCAAGTAATTTTGGCTCAAATTGAAGACTCTCCCCAGGCAATTCTCGATTTAGGTTGTAGCATCGGAATGAGTACCGTTGCCTTACAAAAACTCTATCCCCAAGCCAGCTTAACGGGTCTGGATTTATCTCCTTATTTTCTCGCCGTTGCTCAGTATAAATCTCAGGAGCAACATCCCGATATCACCTGGGTTCATGCTGCTGCTGAATCCACGGGTTTACCCAATGCTTCCTTTGATTTAGTCTCAGCTTGCCTAATTTTTCATGAACTCCCCGCAGATGCTTCTCGCCAAATTATCCAAGAAGCTCGGCGGTTGCTTCGTCCCGGTGGACATTTGGCAATTATGGACATGAATCCTCAGTCTGAGATTTATGTGAAAATGCCCCCCTATATCCTAACCTTGCTCAAGAGTACAGAACCTTATTTAGATCAGTATTTTTCCCTGGATATCGAGCAAGCTTTTGTAGAAGCCGGTTTCGAGACACCCACCATCACACGCAACAGTCCCCGGCATCGGACTATCATCGCTCAAGTTAACACCCCCAGTTAAGAGAAGGAAATTCATTGTTAGGGGGTGGTTAGCAACGATGAAAAACCGGGTTTCTTCACCAAGTTTATGGCAATGAGCCGCAAATTTCGGCGAGAACCCCGGTTTCTGGGTCCCCTGATCCTCTCATCCTAAACCGATGCTCTAGTTTGATTCCTGTCTCAACCTTTATCCGAAGACATTTTTTATCGCTGAATGTGCTTCTTTCCTTAAACCGTTGGCAATTCTAAACAATTCCTGCCCGGTATGGAGATAGTGTTCGTCATAGTTGAGGGTAAAGAATTCTAACTCATCGATGCCATCGCCAATGCGATCGAGGCAGTAATAAAGATTCGCCGCAACACTGGCAACCGTTGCGGGATTTTGCATGGATTGGAAATAGATTTGCGCTTGGTTGAGGAAATCCCGGCATTTTTGTAAATAAGCCTGAAAATCTGCCATCAATTCATCATCAAAGGGGTCTGCTGCAAGGCAATCAATTTCATCCCTTAAGGTATGCAAAATTTCATACAGCATCCGGTTGATGGGTTGATACACCTGTTTGACCCATTTTTCCAGGTGATCGTCTGGATCGGGACTGTTTTGGCGAGCGTGATGATAGTTCTGTTGTGCACGGGCCGTTCGCGTCTGGCGATCGCGAGATTGAGAGGACGATCTACCCGATGTTTGACGGCGATCGTAAGACTGACGGCGTTGCGGATCTCCGAGTATTTCATACGCCCCATTAATCTGAATCATCCGTTCCGAGTCCGATGATTCTAAATTTTTATCCGGATGCACTAGCTTGACTAACCGTCGATACGCTTGCTTAATTTCCGATTGCGTCGCTTGGGGACTAACTCGTAATGTTTCGTAGGGATTAATTACATCATTCATTTCTACAACTGTCAGGCATTGACAACAGAATAAGTATTAAATAAAGATAAAAATAAAAAAATAATTTCAATAAATTTTGAAGGATTAAACTTCAAATTTATTGGGATTTTAAGCCCTATCTTTATTTAAAAATTTCAATTATCTATCATAATCTTTTCAAGATACCTTGTCAAGGGTTGAAAATTATCGGGTCCAGCAAAAATACTCAAGAGATTTTGCAGGCAGACTGGGCCTATCAATCTGATATTTAAGCCACAGTTCGATCAGGTCACCCTCGGGAGTTTTCATAAAATTAAGGAAAATACTCCTCAAATCCGCCCGGTAAACCCATCGATTTTACCCCAGATTTTTATAGAAAATTGGACCTACATTCCGGGGCATGGTGTCAAAAGTTGGGGGATTTTCAGGGGAATTTTTATTAAAATCACCTCCGAAAAAGCTCCTCCTGCTTTAGATAGAGCCAAGAAAATGGCATAACCTCACTTTAGAGAGAGGAAGTCCGATATTTCATTTCTTACTATGATTAAAACCGCGATATTCGCTCCCGGTTTTGAGTCAAGAGCAATGCTCAATTCAGTTTGTAAAATTGAGGCTATTCCGTTCAAATTACCCAAATCACGGGAGTGCGATCGCCATTTTATCTGCCTTTGCACTCAAACCCAAATATCTGGAGTGCAGCGGTTTTCATTTAGTCTATCCCTTGACCTCAACCCGAAAATTGGTGGGCTTAAATGCCTCTAATTAAGCCTAACAATTGAGGCGACAATTTACCGCCTAAATCTTTAAAATAAAACAGGAGACAAAAAGTATGACAGATCGTAATTTTACCTTGACTCTGGGAATCATCTTCGTAGCTCTAGGGGTCGCTGGATTTATTCCCGGATTAGTTTGGATGCCAGAAAATCCCTCCCCCACCTTATTGTTTGAACCGCACTATTTTCCCGGTGACCAAGAATTTGGTGCTTTGTTTGGGCTATTTCCTGTAAATACCCTCCATAACATTGCCCATTTGCTGGTGGGAGGCTTAGGGATTTTTGCCTCCGCAGATAAAAGCCGCGCACGCCTCTACAATCGGGGTTTTGCGATTTCCTATCTGGCCCTAGCCTTGCTAGGATTATTCCCCTATACTGGCACTCTCTTCGGGTTCATGCCCATCTACGGCCATAATATCTGGTTTAATGCCTTAACTGCCGTGGGTGCCGCTTACTTCGGGTTCGTCAAACCCACCCAAGAAGCGGCGGCTCGCTCAGAAAATATGGCTTCTCAAAGTTAGTGCAATCTCTCTAACCCAGGTAACATTGACTGGCGGCAGGGATGGGATTCGGCCCCCTCCTGCCGCTCTTTCTTTGGGGTCCCCGGGTCGCCAAACCCCTCAAGGCGATCGCGCTCCCCCAAATTCTAGCTATTATTAAGAAAAGTAAAGACATCACTCATCATTCGGAGTCAGAACATAATGGGACTATTTGGATTAGGCAAAAAACTGACCCTACCCACCCCAGACAAAGCCTTACCGGGACGCCAGGAAGCGATTCCGGTCCCCGCAACTCACTTCGTCAACGGCAATCCCCTCAAACCCCCCTTTCCCGATGGCATGGAACAAGTCATCGTCGGCATGGGCTGCTTCTGGGGTGCCGAACGTAAATTTTGGCAACAAGAAGGCGTCTTCGTTACTGCCGTAGGGTACGCTGCCGGAATCACCCCCAACCCCACCTACCAAGAAGTCTGTACCGGCATGACGGGTCATAACGAGGTGGTGTTAGTCGTGTACGACCCCCAAGTAATGAGTTTTGAAACCCTGTTAAAAGTATTCTGGGAAAGCCACAATCCCACCCAAGGAATGCGCCAAGGCAATGATACCGGCACTCAATACCGTTCAGGAATTTATGTCTATTCTCCCGAGCAAAAAGAGTTAGCCTTGGCTTCCAAAAATGCCTATCAAAAAGCCCTCTCGGCCGCAGGATATGGCGAAATTACCACCGAAATTCTGGATGCACCCGAGTTCTACTATGCTGAAGGATATCATCAGCAATATCTGGCAAAAAATCCCAATGGCTATTGTGGTTTAGGCGGAACAAATGTGGCTTGTCCCGGCATGACTCAAGCTTCAGCAGTTTAACCAAAACCCACAGCGTCAAGCCTGGGGCTATACGGACGAAGCCTGTACTTCGTCAAGCTCATGCTTCGACGGGCTCATGCTTCGACAAGCTCAGCCGAGCCCTAGGCAGGCTCTCCTCGTTCCCAGGCTCTGCCTGGGAATGCCATAAGGGAGGCTCTGCCTCCTAACCCCAACTTAGACCTCTAAAACTCCTCTTGATAGCGCTTCTCTCATGCATCGGCCCGAAGTTTTAACACTTTAAGAACAGTTTTTTCCAGGTGTTCATAAAGTTTTAAATCTCGTTCCAGATAACTCAGGCACTCCCCTCGACTTTGCCCGATCGCCTTGCCTTGATAGCAATACCCCGACCTTTTCCAGGTAATTAACCGGAGTTTCTCCCCAAAATCAAATACACAACCTAAATTAGAAATCCCTTGCCCAAAAATAATATCAAATTCCCCTACTTTAAACGGTGGGGCGACTTTATTTTTAACCACCTTAGCTTGCACTCGAATTCCATAGTCTTCTAATTTATTGCTCAGGACTTGCATCGGGCGCAGATCAATACGAACTGAAGCATAAAATTTAAGCGAATCTCCCCCAGCGGTGGTTTCGGGTCCGGCAATGGAATAGAAATTGTGGCGCAGTTGGTTGAGGAAGAGTACAGCACAGTCCGATCGCCGCATATTGTGGGTAATTTTTCGTAACCAGTAACTCATCAATTGAGCTTGTAAACTGTAGGCTGTCTCTCCTATTGCTCCCGCAATTTCTGCTTCTGGGACCAAGGCGGCTACAGAGTCGATCGCCACTAAATCCACTGCTGCTGATCTGACCAAGCGATCGCTAATCTCTAGGGCCATCTCTCCCGTGTCCGGTTGCGACACCAGCAGGCGGTCAATATCAACCCCAATTTTCACCGCATAAGCCGGATCTAAAGCGTGTTCGGCATCGATAAACGCAGCAATTCCGCCGGTTTTTTGGATTTGGGCGATCGCATGGAGAGCAACAGTCGTTTTTCCCACACTCTCCGGCCCAAAAATCTCGATCGCACGTCCCTTCGGTAATCCGCCCCCTAACGCCACATCTAACGTGAGCGCCCCCGTCCCAAACTTCTGGATCTGGCGGTTCAAATCGGTCAAATCAAGCCCAAGCGATCAATCAATAATGCAGCAACGACAGCAAACCCCGTAATTCCTAACGCCACCAATGGATTTTGACCTTGGCTCACTGCAAATGAAGTGACGACACCGGCTCCCAAGGCTGCCGTAACCGCAGCAGTGGCGAGGTCTTGATTGGAATTTTTGTTATCCATCTTGGCTATCTAGGGTAATATTTTCCAGTTGATAGGAACCCTAGCATCTTTATTTTTTCAGGTAAACCGAATCCCTAGAGATTGCAATTATTCTTCTTAGTTTGCAAAATTTCTTAATACTTTCACCGGATCACTGCGGGACCCCAGGGACTAGGAACCAGGTTTTTGCCTCAATTTGATTCAATGGCATCCCAGCTTTACCGGATCCGAGTCAAGTTTGGTCAGTAGCTTGCCGTCCAGATAGTCAGCTATAGGGTTTCCTACAGTAGCCCTGTCAAGGTGTATTTGTAGGGGCGCAATGCGCAGGCCCTTTGTAGGGGCGATTCACGAATCGCCCCTACATGAAATAACAATTGAGCGTCATTAAATTTATCACCTTGAAAGGTGCTTCACCCAAACGCACTCCTCTAAATCTCTGAAAATAACCCCTAAAATTATCCCCAGACAACCGGCAAGTTGAGGCGGAAACCGGGGAGGATATCTTCACCGGATAGGGTAGCAAGATTGTCTAAGACTTCTTTTTCTCTACCTTGACGATAAATTTCTACCTGTCGATTTTGGCCGTTAATCAGCCAACCGAGGCGCGTGCCATTTTCCATATATTCCTGCATTTTTTCTTGAAGAGGTTTTAAAGCATCACTGGCAGACCGTAACTCCACAACAAAATCCGGGCATAAGGGTGGAAATTTTTCTTGCTGTTCTGGGGTAAGGGCATTCCATTTTTCTAAGGGAACCCAAGCGGCATCGGGAGAGCGGTTGCTTCCATTTGGAAGTTGAAAGCAAGTGGAAGAATCAAAGCCTATCCCGGTCCCATCCGTATCGGTCCAGTTGGCGAGTTGTTGAGCCAGCTTAAAATTTCGGTTTCCCGTCGTTCCCCCTGTGGGCGGCATGATAATGATTTCTCCCTGGACATTGCGCTCAAATTTTACATCAGGATTCGCCTGACAGAGTTGATAGAATTGCTCGGCAGTTAATTTAATGATGGGATTGAGGTTGACAGTAATTGCAGTCATAGTTAGTGGATACTTCAGTTTTTATGAGCCTTCTACCCCAAATATTATTGACTTGCTGGCGTTCAATCAAATCTCAACCCCTTGATAGAGCGATCGCTCACTGTTGAATCTTTACAATTGGGAGGGCGAACCCAAGGGTAGTCAGGAATCAAACACAATGGGTATTAACAGAAGTGATTGCCACCCCTACGCTAAAGGGTCGGGGGGAGCCAATCGGGTTCGCGCCTTGTGAAAAATATTGGCACCCTGCAACCCCGGGTCGGACGCCATTCACAACTATGTCATTGACAAGAATCGCAACGACATAGAAAAGGTCAGGGACGAACAATGCCTGTTCCCAAAGTAAACCATTAGGAGCATCAATTTATGTACAAAGCAAAAGCCTATTCCGCTGCGAGTGCGACATCACCGCTGGGATCCGACATCATCACGCGGCGCGACCTCAGCGAACATGATGTACAAATCGAAATCCTCTTTTGCGGCATCTGCCACTCGGACCTCCATTCGGTGCGTAACGAATGGAACAATACGATGCCCACCGTCTATCCCATTGTCCCCGGCCATGAGATGGTGGGCCGGGTTACCCAAGTGGGTTCGGGAGTTACCAAGTACAAAAAGGGCGACCTTGCTGGGGTCGGCTGTATGGTGGAATCGGATGGGACTTGCCGCTATTGTAAAGATGGCTTTGAGCAGTTCTGCCCGAACCTGACCCTGACCTACAACTCTCCGGACAAGTACCTGGGAGGGGTGACCTATGGAGGCTACTCCGATAGCATCGTCGTCAATGAGCGCTTCGTTCTGCGTGTTCCTTCAAACCTGGAACTTGCTGGAGTCGCACCCCTCCTATGTGCCGGAATCACCACCTACTCGCCGCTGCGCCACTGGGGTGTGACCAAGGGCAAGAAAGTTGGGGTGGTCGGTCTTGGCGGACTAGGCCACATGGGCGTGAAGTTTGCCCATGCGTTCGGTGCACAGGTTGTTGTTTTTACCACCTCCCCGGAGAAGAAAGAAGATGCGCTGCGCCTTGGTGCCGATGAAGTTGTGATCTCGCGCCACACCAACGAAATGGAGAAACACGCCGGGAGTTTCGATTTTATCTTGGATACTGTCTCCGCCAATCACGATATCAACGCTTATCTCAACCTCCTGAGCCTCGACGGTAACATTACCCTAGTCGGCGCACCCTCTAACCCCCTACAGGTGTCGGCATTTAGCTTGATTATGGGCCGCCACAGTCTCTCGGGTTCCAATATTGGTGGCATTGCTGAAACCCAGGAAATGCTTGATTTTTGCGGTGAACACAACATCACTGCCGATGTTGAAGTTATCCCGATTCAAAAGGTCAACGAAGCCTACGAACGACTGCTCAAGTCGGATGTGAAGTACCGTTTCTGTATCGATATGGCATCGCTTAAATCGGAATAAGCCAGATGAACCCCCGGAAAAGTAACCTTCCAAAAGTACAAACTTGCAAGTTTTTAGAACTAGCATTTGGCGGGATGGAAATGAGCTTTGCCTAGGGTCGCGCAATCGGAGAGATTCAGAGCGGAATAGGGGACAATTTGTGAAAAAATCCGGTTTCTAACCTTGACTGTACCCCTGTAGGTATTCTTGGGAGTCTTAAAAAAGGCAAAATTCAGCCCTCCCCTGGGGGCCGAGTTCAATATTGAGGTCCGGATGAGTGAAGCCGGGTTAGGGGCGGTTAGTTCAGGCGCTCTGTATTGCCGCCTTTAATCCACCCATCTTGACCACTGCCTTCGAGGCGAACCTTTTCCCATTCCTTATCTGAGCTGGTTTCGAGAACCACTACCTGGGCGTTAAAATCAAGTCCGCCAATGGAGTTGGCTTCATAACCGGGGCGATCGCGCAAAATTAAGCCATCGGGCCAAATCACCTTGGCACGGTAGGCATTCGCAGGAAGGGCGGCAGGCGCATTTCCCGATCCCTGACTGGTCCCTCCCCCTTGGGAATTTTCCCCGGCGGTTGCTGTTACCGCAGGTTGATCATTCGTAAAACTCGGTCTGGCAGGCAGTGCGGTTAATTTCGTGACGAAATACAGCGCTGCGGCGACACTCCCACCCGCAAGGATGATCAGCGCCAAAGTAAAACCGAGAATAAACTGAACTAAACTGGCAAGACTCCGCATAAATTCTTAGGATTCAGGCTGTTGCAGTTGACGTTGCATCCGACTATTCAATGTACTGTATCTGGAGGCAAGACGAGCTTTTCCTGCCGCCGCCCAATCTTTTAAAACTTGGATTTGCTCTGAGGCGGTACGGGCTAGGGGAACGATTTGACTGGCGGCTTCTAAAATATCATCCGTGGCAAAGTCGCGGTTTTGACTAAATCCAATATGCATCGCTTCGATCAACGCTTGTTCGATTTCTGCCCCGGAAAAATCAGGAGTTTCATAAGCCAGCCGTTCAATATCATAGCTTTTCAAGTTATGAGGTCGCAATCGGGACAAGTGTACCGTAAAAATGGCGTTGCGTTCTTCTTGGGCGGGCAATCCGACGAAGAAAATTTCATCAAATCGACCTTTGCGGAGCATCTCTGGGGGCAGGGATTGGATATTATTGGCGGTGGCAACGACAAAGACGGGAGAGGTTTTTTCCGCTAACCAGGTAATAAAGGTGCCAAAGACGCGACTGGTGGTCCCGGCATCTCCTTTACTGTCTAATCCGCCAAAGGCTTTGTCAATTTCATCAATCCAGAGGACGCAGGGGGCCAGGGCTTCCGCGAGTTGAATCATTTGCCTGGTGCGAGATTCGGATTCCCCGACTAATCCCCCAAACAGTCGTCCGACATCGAGGCGGAGGAGGGGGAGATGCCAATGATGGGAAATGGCTTTGGCGGTGAGGGATTTGCCTGTGCCTTGAATGCCGACAAGGAGCAATCCTCTGGGATGGGGTAAGCCATATTGGCGCGCCCGTTCGGAGAAGGCACCTCCGCGACGGATGAGCCAGTCTTTGAGGTTATCTAGGCCGCCAATATCGGAGATTTGTTCCGTGGCGGGGTAGAATTCCAGGATTTGAGTTTGGCGGATGATGGTGCGTTTTTCTTCGAGAATGAGTTCAACATCATCGGGTTCGAGTTGTCCGTGGGTGGCGATCGCCTTGGCTAAGACGCGGCGAATGCGATCGATGGAAAGACCCTGGCACGATCGCACGATTTCATCTAAAAATTTTCCCTGTAAAGGATGTCCCGTTGCCGACAGTAACCGTTCGACTTCCCCTTGAATTTCTGGAGCATTGGGGAGGGGAAATTCTAGGACTGTAAGGGCTTCGCTGAGGTCTTCAGGAATGGCAACTCCCGGGGAAATAATGGCAATATTTTTGGGTTGAGATTTGAGGGTTCGGGAGAGATTTTTCAGCTTTCGCGAAACGGAAATATCATCTAAAAAGCGGTGAAAATCGCGCAAAATAAAAATTGCCGGTGCAGAGGCGGGAAGTTTTTCGACAAATTCTAAGGCTTGGAGGGGGTTGCGGCGACCGAATCCGCTATCGTTGGGATTGCCCTGATAGCCATCGACAAAATCCCAGATATAGACAGCACGATTTCCGAGTTCTTTGGCGCAACTGGCGATCGCCGCTTCAACTCGTTCTTCTTCCCGGGTGGGAATGTAAATTAACGGATATCGGGCTCGGAGGAATAGTTTAAACTCTTCATTGAATGTCATAGCAGGTTAAATTTTGGCGTAGGATGTTCTCATGATTTTGGACCGCTTGACATCCTGCCATCCAAAAACGGTTAACTAGCTTGGCAGTTGTTTTTTGAGTTGTTCTAAGGCAGCAGCCCAACGGCGATCGCCCGCAGAGAGAGGACTACCCTCGCCCGGGGAAAACTCAATCCCTGGACAATCCTCATTGCACAGCTTGCGAGAGGGGATTTCCAAACAAATCTGTTCATACAACCAGGCTTCTGGGTCAAAATTGCCTTGTGCCGAGAGGGTTTCCACCAACTCTTCCAGGGCAATTTCGCGTTCGAGGGGAACGTCATCCGGACCATTTCCCGTTTCATCCAGACAGATAATTTCGGTTGGATCGATTTTCAGCCGATGATTGTACTGTTGCAAGCATCGATAACAAGTGAGGGTCACAATGGTTTCCACTTGGGCCCTCACCTCTAAAAAGTTGCCCCCATGTCTGACCTGAACTCGTCCCCGAACAGGGGTTAAGGTTTCTAAGTCCTGAATGAACTGTTGAAACTCGAAGGTTTGGGTCTGTTCATGGGCCTTGGCTAACCGAGGAATATAAATTGCTTCCAGCATTCTGGTAACCCTCAGAGGGAAAGTAATTTCATGGTAGTGATTCAGGGGGTTAACCCGTGGGTTGGGAAACCCCCCTGCACTAGGGGCATTTCCCTCACTCCTCAACCCCAATCATCAGGGTTTTAATGAGCGTACTTTGGGCGATCGCCATCCAGTTCTTTAAACCGTTTCGCGCCGATGCACCACCAGTCTGCGGTCCGGTTCTTGTCCCCGACTGAAGGATTCCAAATCCTCATAGTCCTTGAGTAAGTTATGAACCTGCCGTCGTTCCGCAGAAGAAAGCCCCTTCATTTCAGATGCTTCCCCGGTCTCCTGAACCGTTTGGACCGCTTTAGCCACCATCTCCCGGAGTACCGCCTCTCGGCGGACCCGGTACTGATTCAGCTCAATCGTATAGGAGGCTTGGACATCGGTAGGCTGGGCGATATTGAGCGTCGTGTTCAACAGATACTGAATCGCATCCAGAACCTGTCCATTGGGACCCGTCAGAATTTCAATTTGTTCTGGGGTCAGATTTTTCTCATCAATGGTCAACCAAAAGCTATCTTCTTGCTCCTGCGTTGTGACTGAAGTTTCAATTCGCAATAGGGTCAGCAGTTGTTCAATCCACTGCTGACCTCGTTGCATTGGACTTTGGGTTGAGGATACCATTAGGCTTTTTTCTTGGGACGTCCGGGTTCAAAGGGAAGTGTTTCGCGGCCCTTGCCACTTGAGGTTTTTTCCTGGGCTTCTACCAGTTTCTGAAGATTTTCAGGCAGGGGTTCGCGGGAGAGAATAAAGGTTTGCGCCGTCTGAAAGATGTTCGCAATTACCATGTACATCAACACCCCAGCAGGCAGGGGGAAGAATAAAAACATTCCCGAGAAAATCACTGGGGTCAGCTTGTTCACCGTGGACTGCTGCGGGTTATCGCTTGCACCCGGGCCACTTTGTCCCGAAAGCAATTGGTTGACGTACAAACTAATCCCAAAGAAGAGGACCATACCTACAATATCCCAGTGGATATTGCCTTCTGGGTCCACAGCACCGACGCGACCGAGGGCTTCGATAAATAAGAATCCTTTATTAGCCGCTAATCCCGGCAGGGTGGCTTGAATGGTGGCTTCTCCAGGCTGGAGAGCTTCGATGGTGCCATCTTCATTAATCCGCAGGCGGTCTTCTCCTTTGGTGACTTGCCACCGAGGAGACAATTCCGTATCGGGATTCTGGGCGAGTAATTCTTTTAAGGGTTTGCCCTCAACAGATTGAAATTCTAGTTGAGTTTTTTCCCCCACGGTTAATTTATTGCCTGCGGGAAGTAACGCCACGATGGGGGCGTGTTGTCCATCGGAGAAATAAATATTCTGCTGCGGGGTGGCGAACGCCTGGGGGACAATCCGTTCTACCTGTTCACTGGGAAAAATTTCAACGTTGACGTTGTAATTAATATCCGAGAACGGTGAACCGCGTAAGGTGGCGAACAAGGCAAACAGAACTGGCATTTGTAGGACGACTGGCAAGCAGCCGGACAAGGGATTGCCAAATTCTTTGTAAACCTTGCTCATTTCTTCCTGCTGTTTTGCAGGTTCTTCTTTGTAGCGTTCTTGAATTTCTTTGACCCGCTTTTGCATGACGGGTTGGGCGACTCTCATTCTTCGCATACTGCGAATTGAGCCAGCACTCAACGGATAGAGGGCAAAGCGGATCACGAGGGTCAGGGCTACAATTGCCAGACCATAGCTGGGGACGATCCCGTAGAAGAAGTCCAGGATCGGCAGCATTACGTTATTGGAAAGAAATCCGACTCCAAAGTCCATTCTTTTATGTCAACCTATGCGGTGGGGAGATTTTTTGTCTATAAACCTTAGCTTAAATAGTAGCCATGTTTAAGAGGTTTGATGGCTGGCCCTTTGGCTTAGGGCGTGATGGAACAGTGGGGCAGTAGGGGCGATCGCCGCCAATTTTGATGGTTTGAGGGCTCGCTGTTTGTTACTACTGCCTAGGTTCGCCTTGTTAACGAGTACCAATGGCTCCACTGGCCTGTTTGGCTTTGGTGGACAATTTGTCCGAAATGTAGTCATAAGCTTCCCGAAAATTAGGAACGCCGCGCATTTCTAAGCGAGAACCGTCTTTGAGGGTGAATACCATATCGCCCCAGAGTCCGAAACCCCGAGCTACGGTTTTCACCTGGACAATTTCCGAGTAGATAATATCACTACGCTCTCGTCCCATCCAGCCGCTGTTTATAGAAATTCGGCGGTTGGTGATGCGGTAGCGCAGCCACAATGCCCGCACGATTGCTCCAACGGTTAAGGGTAAAGCAATCACCGTAAATCCTAATAGGATGTTCACGATTAGTTCCCCAATATGAGGACCCCCTTCATAGTAAACTTCCTCGCGAATCGCCATTGAGTACCTCCGCTTGTGCCAACAACTGCTCTAATTCTTGCAGAAGTTGGCGATAATTGCACTCTACTGCTGAGGGACGCACGATAAAAACCAGGTCCCATCCCAGGGAAATTCGGGGGAGAAATTCCCGCAATCCGGCTCGGATTTGCCGCTTAATTCGATTCCGAATCACGGCTTTTTTACTCACTTTCAGGCTAATCGAAATTCCAACTCGGGTCGGCTGATTTGCTGTTAGCGCGGAGGGGGGTTTTTCAGACCCAGGATCGGGCTGTTGTGCCACAGGAAGAACTCCCTTGCGCCGTTTGGCTCTCAAGGTTAGGTGACTGGTCTTGCGACTGATTCCCGTGCGATAAACAGCGCTAAACTCTTTCGGGCGCTTTAGCCGATTCGATGCAGGTAACACGGTGTTTTTTTCCGGATGCAGAAGGATTGGGGTGACTCTCATTCCCCGAGGAGGCGACTGCCCCCGAGTCCGGTTCTACCTCTTTCTGGCTCCATTGAAACCCAGAGGTCTAGCGGTGGCAATTGGGTTCATCCTGCCACCGATCGCACCGGGAACGGTTTCGTCCTGCTGAGGGTTTGACTCCATTGTTGTGGAGAACCCGACTACACGGCTAACCGATAACGTCCCTTGTTCCGACGGGATTTAATCACTCGGCGACCATTGGCCGTTCTCATCCGAACTCTAAACCCTGAAACTCTCTTTCTTTTGCGGCTCGTGCCATGTAGGGTGCGCTGTGTCATAACGAATAACTCCTAGGTTGCGACTCTAAACTTTCAAAAAAAATCACAAATTTTTATAATATCATGACTTTGCACTTAAAACCAATGAACCCCTGAGTTTTTTGAGCCGTTAGGTGAACGACCGGGGACCCGGAGGTGGCTTCAAAATGAAAGGGAACGCCAAAACCTTTGACGTTCCCTCGTTGCCATGAGTCCCCTTCCTGTGGCTGTAGGGGGCTTAGTTGATGGCTAAAACCCAAGTCCCAATATATTCGGGAAGCGGAGGACCTCCGCGAGTCACTACCAGGGCATTAAAATTGAACATTCCCCCAAAGTTGGGGTTGCGGACATTGGATAAAACCACTTCAACATCTGTATTCGCCGGAATCGCTTCGGTAGGATAAATTTGAATGAATCGATTATCCCGATCCCACAATGCATCGTCTAATTCAATCTTGTTCCCATTTACTGTCACTTCGATCCGGTCTTCATTGAATTCGCCTCGGTAGCTTTCGGGATAATTAATCCGCAACTCAGAAATAGCCAAATTGACTTTTTCCTTGGGAATTTTGAGCCAATAGCGGTCCCAGCTATTCTCCCGGCCACTTTGTACGCAATATTTGAGTTCCCGATCTCGCCTAACCCCACCAAAAACCGTTAAACCCGAACAGCGGAACGCCCAACTCGGAGGCGTAGGCATGGCCGTGATCAGCAATCCAGTAACAGCTATTCCAAATAAGACTCGTCGCATAGCAGAATTAGGAGACAACATAAGCTTAAATTCGTCACTCACCAGAGTATTTTAGCTGCTTTGTAAACTTTTATGACATCCAGACCCGGTTTTGTGTGGCCTGTTCAATGGATGGCGTTTGATAAGGGTCTTGATGAAGGCGATCGCAATATACTCGATCTGTTCCTCATCCGAGTCACTGATCTGCAAGACTTGCACAGATTTTATCGAGTTCCCCCTCACCCCAGATCTGAGATCCATTTTTCCCGAGGTTAAAGTAATCAAAAGTTTCTGGGATAAAACAGTTTCCACTTCTATTGATTGGAAAAAGGTGAACCCGAACCCGCCAGTCCAGGCCAATTGTCCATCGCCTCGGTGGATTGGACTAAATGCATTCCTCCTTCGGAAAATCGGGCAAATGCAGCATCAGCAGCATCGGTGAAGTCTACCACATTTGGAACCACCACTGGGGAAGTACAATCCTCCAACAGGTAAACTTTTTGGGCTAATTTGGGGTCTCGTTGTTGGATATCCCGGAGGAGATCATCGATAGTCCAAGCAACACAGTGACTTTTGGCTTGTCCGGCAATTATCAAAACATCAAATTCTAGTAATTTTTTGATTAAGGGGCTATTCCCTTGGGCGATCGCCTTTCCTGCTGGGTCTAATAATACTTCCGGACGCAACGCCGAATAATTCTCCGTGAGGGGATGGTTTCCTTTGAGTTCAAATCCTGTGGCGGCATGGCGGGCCAAATTATGAAAAAATATCGCTTCTTCTACGGCAGAAACTAAGGCGTGACCAATGCCACCCAACAAACTGTGATAGGGCCAAATAATTAGAGGATATTTCCCATCAATTTCCAGTTGTTTAACGTAGTGGTGAGCATACTGTTGGATTTGTTCTAGGTTGCGATCGCCCAGACTCTCAGCAACCGCTGGGTTCACCTTCCAAACCCCATTTTCTACGTCACTGAGGGAAATTTGGGTTAAAGGTGGGGGATTGTCTGCGTTGCTATCCACCCAGAATACAGGATGAAAAATTTGCCCGGTGGTATGGGTATCCATTGTGGGGATAACTGCGGTAATCCGATGCAAATTCCGATAGATAAATTCACATAAACGCTGGTTATCTTCAACGGCACCGTTGCCGCTGCGTCCCCCCACAAAGAGTTCAAAGTCGGGAATGCAAAATGTATTTTGAATGTCGATCGCTAATAGGCAAATTTTAGGGGAGTCGGCGATCGCCGGTTGAATGAGGTGAGTTTTGGCCCAAGTTTGAGCGTCCTGAGCCAGCTGCTGATAAGGGACTCGCCAAACTTGGCCCACTTTTGCGCGATCAAAGTGAGGGGGAATGGGTAAGGTTCTCTTTGGGTTCATGTGCTCTCCATTCTTCTAACGGGGCGATCGCCGGTTTTTCACAGTCAGTCCCTTAAACCAACTGGGCGATCGCTGATTTTACTGTAACTGCATTGAACAGATCCGGTGAAAGGGTCTGCTAGAAGAGATGGAGATCTGCACCCTAGGGCCTTTGAATCTTCCCCGGCTTTTTTATGAAGTTTTATGAATTTTGTGCTGATGGGTGTCACCCCCTTTGACAAATACTAATATTTATGTGTCTAGGTTCCCGTGGGGGAACCGTGATGATTGGTTGCACTAAGAAGGAACTAAAGAACGTGAAAGCAATAAACCTGACAATTGCGGTAGTGGTGCTAACCTTATGCTCTAGCTGTATGGGCGATCGCGCAGATCTGAAACATTTGCAGGAAAACAACCAATGTCAGGGGTGCAATCTAGTCGGTGCAAATCTCAAGGATCGGGTTTTGGGTGGGGCTAACCTCCGAGGGTCAAATCTGGATCGCGTCGATCTCAGCAGTTCTAATCTGTTTTTTGCAGATCTCGAAAATGCCTCACTGCAAGGCGCTCGCATCCATAGTGCCGTGTTATCTACAGCGAACTTAAAGGGTGCGAATCTCAGGAATGCCGATTTGAGTAGTGCCGATTTGAGCAGTGCCGATTTCAGCTATGCCGATCTCCGAGGGGCCAGTTTTGAGAATGCTGATGTGTCGAATGCCAATTTCTTTAATGCCCAATTAAGTGGGGCTAATTTTGAGGGTGCTAATCTCGAAAGCAGTAACATGGAAGGGGCGATCGGATTTGTATCGGATCCGGACATCATGACTGAGACTCATTAGATATTGGAATTAATAACGGGTTGAGGAGATTGGGTTGAGGGAGGTGACTCCACCATCGCGATCTCCTTGCTGCATTGGGGTCGTCCCTTTCCAGGGGATCGGGGCGATCGCCGGGATCTGAATATTCCCAACTCAAAATATGAGAAGCTGTGATTCTGGCAAAAATAGCTTCTCGTCTGCTTTATTCCCCAAACTCTGATGGAGAATGCGATCGCGATCGCCTGGGAGATAATTAACATCTAATTAGCATAAAATTGAAACGACTTGGTTCTCTATTCCGCTCATGCCCGCCAAAAATTTTCTCACCCCTACCCAAAAAAAGAGCTTGCAAAATGCCATCCGCCAGAGTGATTGCTCCCGGTTTCGGGAACACGCTCTGATTTTGTTATTGCAAAATGATGGTAAAACCTACGAAGAAATAGCCGAGTTTTTAGGCTGTTCTTACCGAACGGTTGCCTATTGGTGTGTGCATGGGGATCCAGAGAATCTCGATAGTCTGCGCGATCGCCGGGAACAGGGGAACTATCGCAAAGCCGATGAAGCCTATATCAAATTACTCTTGGAGGTGGTCAAAAAACACCCCAGCCAATTTGGGTATCCGGTGGAAACCTGGACCAGCCAACGATTAGCCGAACATTTGGCCCAGGCAACGGGAATTCAACTCAGCGGGACGCAACTCATCCGCATTCTCCGTAAGCATAAGATCCGCTTACATAAGAGTCGGGTCTAATTTTTTTTGGGGGGAGCAATATTTTTTCAATCTGGGGAACCGCCTCGGATATTTTCAGTCCCCTAGAGGAGGCAGTTGTTATTTCCAGATATTGTGACAGCAGCAAAGAGCGGGACAGTCCTCAACAGTATCCGGCCCTCTGCAAGATATCGGTCCCCAAGTGGCGATCGCCCCCACTGCCATCTCCCATTCACTCCGTCAGTAATTTGGCTTAGATCAGGTTAAGCCATTTGGCGGATGCTTTTTCATGGCTGCTCCACCCATAATAAAAAGACGATCACCCTGAATTTGTTCGACACCCTGAGTGTTGCATCACCTCCCAAGCCCTAGGGAGGTTTTTTGTTTTTGGACTACTCCATCAAAGATGCCCGGTTTGACCTCCCGTGTCATTCGGGTTAAGTCCCTTACCAAGGATGCAAGGATGCGGCACCAACTCCTGTTGACTCCGGATCTCTTCTGATTCTGCTGTGACAGTCTTTTGTCAGTCTAAATAAAGCAATCCAAAGTTCAGCCATTTAGCTGATGCTTTTTCCTGACTCCTGCAACCATAATGAAAAGACGATCACCCTGAATTTGTTCGACACCCTGAGTGTTGCATCACCCCCCAAGCCCTAGGGGGGTTTTTTGTTTTTGCACTCCATAAAAGATGCTAGGTTTGACCCTCAGTGTCATTCGGGTGAAGTCGCTTGCTAAGGATGCGGCACCAACTTCTGTTGACTCCGGATCTCTTCGGATTCTACTGTTACCACCGTCTTTTGTCCGTCTAAATAAAGCAATCCAAAGTTCAGCCATTTAGCTGATGCTTTTTCCTGACTCCTGCAACCATAATAAAAAGACGATCACCCTGAATTTGTTCGACACCCTGAGTGTTGCATCACCCCCCAAGCCCTAGGGGGGTGTTTTGTTTTTGGGTTCCTTAAAAGATGCCCGGTTTAACCCCCAGTTTCATCCGGGTTAACTCGCTTTGTGCTGATGCGTCACCACATCCTGTTGACTCGGGCTCTCTTCTGATTCTGCTGCTGTGACGGTCTTTTGCTGGCCTAAATTCAGCAACGCTTGAATACCAACCGGCTCATCCACTTGCATCGGCACCAAGGCAAACCGTTGAGCATAGTTAGTTTTAACCGCCTCGATTTGAGCCAGTTCAAAGGCAGCACGTTGTTTTAATAGGGGAGATGAAGTCGTCGAAACAGTCAGGCTGTTATTAATGACCCATGCCCAAGGTTCAATTCCTGCCCGACGTAAATCGGCTTGTAAATTAGCCGCTTCCAAGACTGGGGTTGTCTCGGCTAAGGTAACTACAATTACTTTAGTTTGGGCGGGGTCTTGCAAGCGCATCATCGGTGTGACAACGTGAACATTTTCCTGGGTATGGCGGGTGACTTCGCGGTGATAGGCTCCGGTGGCATCCAGGAGTAATAAAGTATGTCCTGTGGGTGCAGTGTCCATGACGACGAATTTTTGACTCGACTCACGGATGATCCGGGAAAAGGCTTGGAAAACAGCAATTTCTTCGGTACAAGGCGATCGCAAGTCTTCTTCCAACATCAGGCGTCCTTGCTCATCCAGATTCTTACCTTTGGTGTCCAGAATATGCTGGCGATAGCGGGTGGTTTCTTGATGCGGATCGATGCGACTGACTTCTAAGTTGTCCATTGATCCGGCTAAGGTTTCACTCAGATGTGCTGCTGGATCTGAGGTAGTCAGATGCACCGAATGTCCCTGTTTTGCTAAGGCGACGGCGATCGCGGCTGCCATTGTTGTTTTCCCCACACCCCCTTTCCCCATTGTCATAATCAACCCATGACCCGTGGTGGCAATGTCATCCACTAAGGTGGAAAGGTGCGGCAGAGGCATGGATGGGGTGGAGTTATCAAGGCTATTCGTAGTGCCTTCCTCTCCATCGGAGAATAAACCGCTGAGGGCTTCAACGCCTACGAGATTTTGTGCCTTGAGGGGAAGTTGATCCAAGGGCAGACTCTGGAGCACCTCGGGCAAGTTGGCGATCGCCTTTTGTTCTCGCTGATAAAGGGCTGCGGCTAACACATCATGACTCGCTTCCTTCTCCGGTAATACCCCGTTAATCACCAAATGTTGTTGAGAAAACCCAATATCGGCTAACTCTTTATGAGTCCGCACGACTTCATCCAGGGTACTTTGTTGAGCGCGAGAAACGAGGACCAAGCGGGTACGGTTGGGATCCGATAACACACTCACGGCTTGGGTATAGCGATCGCGTTGCTTTTCTAACCCAGAGAGGGGTCCGAGACAGGATGCACCCTCGGGATTCTCGTCAATAAAACCACTCCAAGCACTGGGGAGTTGCAACAGGCGAATGGTATGTCCGGTGGGTGCGGTATCAAAGATGATGTGCTCGTATTTGCCCATCAGACTCTCATCGGTGAGTAATTCGGTAAATTCATCAAATGCGGCAATTTCTGTGGTGCAGGCCCCTGATAAGCCTTCCTCGATGCCTCTGACGACGGATTCGGGCAAGACTCCTCGCACGGGGCCAACAATGCGATCGCGATACTGCTGTGCCGCCTGTTGCGGGTCGATTTCCAAGGCGGATAACCCGCTTACTGTGGCAATATCGGTTATTGTATTTCCAATGGTTTGGCTAAAGACTTGCCCAATATTTGAAGCCGGATCGGTACTCACCAATAAGACTTTCTTTCCTTGTTTAGCTAAATGGATGGCGGTGGCACAAGAAAGGGAAGTTTTGCCGACTCCGCCTTTGCCGGTAAAAAATAAAAATGGGGGGGTATTTTGTAGAAAAAGCATCATCCAATTTTCCTCAATTATAAAATCTCAATTTGTTGAATTAGGTTTACCTAATTTTCGGCAAAATAGAGGGATAGAAATGTGCAATTAAAAACTCTGGATTCCCGCGCACAGGCGGGAATCACAATGACTTAACAGCAGCTACTACTTGTGGTATTACTTGGGGTATTGCTCTTGGCACTGCCACAACATCCGCTAGATTGTTTCGGTGCAGATACCGCAGGTGCAGGGGTTACACCCGCTAAACGAGCCAATTCATCCCTCGTCGGATATCGTCCCGCTAGGGCAATTTCACCCTCCACCAGAATCAGCGGCAGTGCATCAGCCCCTGAACGTTCTAAAAAGCTTTTTACTGTGGAATTATTGGCAAATTCCATCGGTTGTTGTCCGAGGTTATACCGCTGAATCTTTATCCCTTGTCCGGTCCCCCAATCCACGTTGGCGGCAAAGTCCACAAATTTCTGATCGACATCGGGTCCACAGACACCCGTACTACAGCACATTGCGGGATCAAATACTTCAATTTTAGTCATTTTAAGTTTCCATGAAATATTGAAATGTTGGGCAAATAGAAAGTAAAAGCAGGCAGTTGAGTTTAGACTTCCGGGCGATCGCCGCTTTTGCAGACAGCCACCGCTTATGTTTTGGCTTCGTTGGAGGTGAGAGAGGGCGATCGGAAACAGGGATTAGAATCGAGTTCCCCGCTGGGTTGAGTGCCACACTGTGCCAATTCTCCCTGACAACACTCTTCAGTTAGATAGGTGATTAACCTAAACATCAGGGGCATATTGGCGCGATAGCGCAAAAAGCGGCCCTCCTGTTCCACCCCAAGCAATTCAGAATGAACCAACGCTTTGAGATGAAAAGAGAGATTAGAAGGCGGCACCTCCAGTTCAGAAGCAATTTGACCTGCCACCATCCCTGTAGATCCAGCCTTCACCAACATCCGGTAAATGTCTAAGCGGATGCCAGAAGACAAGGACTCAAAGATTTTTACAGCCGTTTTACTTTCCATACTTCAACTATAAATGAAATATGAAAATATGGCAAGCAATTGTACCAGCGTTTTAGGGAATTTTAGCGCCCACAAGGGCGGAAGCCCCCAAAAAACAATACCTCCCAACTTGATGCTGGAGAGGTGATGTTTTTCGCAGATTCCTGGGGGCTAATCAGCCCGCTTCGGAATGATTGCTAAACCCTGATGGCAGACGCCTATTTGATTCGATAACGTAGATGCAACCTTTTTCAAGAGCTTCTTTAGTGGTGAAGTTCTTTAGGTTAATTCATTAATACATATCTTTTCCCAACTTGGAAGATGGACTGCACCCCCAGGGGGTGTGACCCCTCAACTGAAGAGATGGGGAATGCGATCGCCAGGAATTCTAGAAAATAAAAAGCCTCGGGCAGGGTATGCCCAGAGGCGTCTGTATCAGGGTGCATCTATAGTTGAGGTGTTCAGGTTGTGGGGGTGGAGATCCGGATAAGCGGAGGGCGATCGCCCAGAGTTTGGGAATCCATTGACATGGGTTCTGAGGAGATAGGAGGAATGCCAGCTAAATCAAGGATTTCCGGAATTAAATCTTCCCGTTTCACCGCCATCAGATGCACCCCTTGACAGAGGGACCGGGCAGCTTGGACCTGTTCAGCGGCGATCGCCACCCCTTCGCGCAAAGGGTCCTTTGCCTTTGCCAAGCGATCGATAATATGTTGGGGAATATCGACACCGGGGACACAGCGATTAATAAATTCCGCATTTTTTGCAGATTTTAGGAGGAAAATGCCCACTAAAATCGGTTTACCGCACCCTTGGGCGATTTCATTCATAAACTTGTCTAACTTGTCAAAATCGCAGACGAGTTGACTTTGGAAAAACTCGGCACCTGCTGCTAATTTTTTCTCAAACCGACTTTTTAACCCTGACCAACTTTTCGACTGCGGATCCACCGCAGCACCAGCAAACAAGTCTGTGGGACTATCGGTTAGGGGTTTATCATTGATATCAAAGCCTTGATTCAGTTTGGCGATCGCCTTAAGCAGACGAACAGATTCCATATCAAAAACCGACTTCGCCTGGGGATGATCTCCTGCTTTTACCGGGTCCCCCGTCAGGGCCAAAACATTCTGAATTCCCAACGCATTCGCACCGAGGAGGTCCGCCTGCAACCCAATCGAGTTGCGATCGCGACAAGCAATTTGATAAATCGGCTCAATTCCCTGCTGCACCAAAATCGTTGATGCCGCTAACGATGACATCCGCAAAACAGCCCGAGATCCATCGGTAACATTCACCGCATGAACTCTATTTTTTAAACCATTTGCCATTGTAATCATGTGGGCTGCATTACCCCCTTTCGGTGGCATAACCTCAGCCGTCATCAAAAATTCACCGTCTCTAACAGCTTGACGGAAGCGAGATAAAGAGTTCTGCGGTTGTTTCATAGGAAGAGAGAGATGGGGGAGTTTGTAGTAACGACTTCAGTCGTTCTCTTCTGTTCGTAATAACGACTTCAGTCGTTCTCTTTGTTCGTAGTAACGACTTCAGTCGTTCTCTTTTGTTCAATTTAAGGGTCCCGACTGCATCTCTGATCCTTACAACGGAAGAGAATATCCAAAGGCAGTTTTGACCCGGTTGAGGGTGGCATTAGCAATTGCGGAGGCTTTTTCTCTCCCCTCTCTTAACACCGATTCCAGATGAGTGCGATCGCTCATAATCTCCTTATATTGGTCCTGAATCGGTTTGAGCGCCTCAATCGTCGTTTCCGTGAGTAACGGTTTAAATTGACCCCAACCCATCTCCTGACATTCCGCTGCCACCTCTTCCTTAGTTTTGCCGCTAAGTAACTGATAAAGCGTCAATAAATTATTGCATTCCGGACGTTCTGGGTCATCAAACACCAGTCCCCGCATCGGGTCGGTTTTGCATTTTTTGATTTTTTTGACGATCGCATCCGGTGGATCGAGCAAATTAATCCGACTCAGTTCCGATGGATCAGACTTGGACATTTTTTTAGTCCCATCGGTTAAACTCATCACCCGGGCCCCTTCCTTGCGAATCAAGGGTTCTGGTAATTTCAAGACTGGCGCTTTTTCCTTGCCAAATTGATGATTCACCCTTGCTGCAATGTCGCGGGTGAGTTCTAAATGCTGTTTTTGGTCCTCGCCGACAGGGACTTTATCGGCATCGTAGAGCAAAATATCTGCTGCCATCAGGACGGGGTAATCCAGCAACCCCACGTTGACATTTTCTCCCTGACGGATCGCTTTTTCCTTAAACTGGATCATATCTTCCAGCCAGTTGAGGGGAGTGATACAGTTAAGCAGCCAGGTGAGTTCCGCGTGGGCCGAGACGTGGGACTGGATGAAAATGGTGGAATGCTGTAAATCGATGCCACAGGCGAGATAGAGGGCGGCGATCGTGTAGGTATCTTGGGCTAAAGTGGCGGGATTGTGGGGTGCGGTAATGGCATGGAGGTCCACTACACAGAAATAATTCTCATACTGACTTTGAATTTCGACCCAGTTGCGGATCGCACCGAGATAGTTACCGAGATGGAGGTTGCCGGTGGGTTGGACTCCAGATAAAACGCGCTGCTTACCCATAGATTGCTCTTATAGTGCTACTGACAGAACGAGGAAAACCGGATTGAATCCGTGTTGCTCTGTCTTATTGTTGACTTTTTTTGACATAAAGCTTAAATATCCTAGCAAATCTTGGGTCTGGGGTCATGCGATCGCCCCTCGGGAATCGCTTTAAGGGACCACCCGGTGCGGGTCCATTGGGGGCGGTCGGGTTCTGGGGTCCTCATGAAGGGGCGATCGGCTATACAAAACTCAACATTTATGCCCTGATTAGTCCGTACTATTTTCGTTGTTTTTTCGGGCGAAATAGACTACTCTTTTGGGCATATTATGGAGAGAGGGAATAGGTCATGGGGATAATCAAAAAAGTCCTCAGCTTAAGAGGGGAGGAAAAACCTGGCCTGAACAAAGCGAATCTGATTCGTGAAACCTCTTTCCGAACAAGTATAGGAGGTAGCTGTGGAAAAACTAACAACGGCATCCATGTCAGACGAAGTAAGCATTGACGAGGAAATTTATGCAACGCTCCTGTTTCGAGAGGTGCAGCAATTTCGGCAGGGTTGGATTTGGTTCGTCCTAGTATGCAGCTCTTTGGCGGCCCTCGGTGCGGCAATGATGCCATTTCTTTTAGAAGAATCTTGGGAAGAAACTACCATTTTAAATATTATTTTAATTGGCTTTGGGATTGTGTTTGGGATATTTTTCCCTATTTTGTTTTATAGTGCAAAATTAGTAACAGAAGTGAGGACTGATGGACTGTATCTAAGTTTTTACCCGTTTTTATTTAAACGAATTCAAATTCCCTTTGACTCAGTGGTGAAATCGGAAGTGATTACTTATCATCCGTTGCGGGATTATGGAGGATGGGGGGTGCGGTATGGTCCCCAGGGAAAAGCCTTTAATGTCAGTGGCGATCGCGGCGTTTTATTAGAACTCAAAAATGGTGAAAAAATCTTAATCGGGTCTCATCAACCGGAACAACTTGCCAGTTTATTAAAATTAGCCCGGTAAGTCTGTCCTTCACCTATGATTCCAGGGGGATTAAGTTCAGCAGCAATACCGGCTGAATCATGACCAGATTCGCTGAATCGGATAGGCATCAAACATAGCATCAGCACTAATAATTGGGATATTCTCGACAATTCCCTGAGCAATAATGAGGCGATCAAACGGATCTCGATGATGCAGGGGGAGACTGTCAACAATCTCAATATGGTTTAAGGTAATATCCAGTATTTCTACTCGATGTTCGTGGAGTTTTTCTACGAGAATCTCCTTAAACGGTAAACCAAAATCAAGCTTGCCGATACCTTGTTTGATTGCCATCTCCCAAGCACTTGCTGTACTCAGCAGGACTTCATTATCCATATTCTCAATGAGCGATCTTGCTGTTTTACTGAGTCTAAAATCGCCCCTGAAAAACCAAATAAAGGTATGTGTATCCAGCAGCAGTCTCATTCCATATATTCCTTAAACTCTTCGGTTAGCGGTTCATCAAAGTCATCAGCAACCCAGATTAAATCTTTCATACAGCCAAACCCTCGGCGCGGTTTATCGGGTACAGGGACCAGTTTCACCACCGGGTGACTGTCTTTGGTGATCACAACTTCTTCGCCATTTAGGGCGATTTCCAATAACTCTTGCAGTTTCGTTTTCGCTTCAGCAATATCGATTTGGGACATGATTTTTTCCTCCATTGTCTGGTTAACAGTTTATCATAAAATTGGCCTAGTCTGCTTTTTGCTACTGCTACTTCTGGAGGCGAGAATTCTGATGCCGATGGAAGCATCCGTTTGGTGATGGGTTCAGTCTGTCAGTTTATGCGGTGTTAAACCCTTATAGCGGTTTCTGGACTCATGAGGTACAAAAATTTATAGGAGTGCGAGCATCTTGCTCGCTCTTGTAAATAGCGAGCAAGATGCTCGCACTCCCAAAGAATGTACCTCATAACTAATGGGAACTGCTATAAGGCAATTAACCTGATTTAACTGTTTTACTTTTCAGAATGATTTCCGATTCCTGTCAAAAAAATGATTAAAAACTGATGAAATTTATTGGAATTGACCTCGGATGGAGTTCCGGCGCGAGTGGTTTGTGTTGTTTGGTTTGGGAAAATCATCAATTACAACTTACGGATTTAGACTGCAAATTGTCAGTAGTAGATATCCTCGATTGGGTGGATCAAAGAGTGCCTGAACCGGAACCGGGACTGATTGCAGTGGATGCGCCGACGCTGATTCCGAATGCCACGGGGATGAGACTGCCGGATAAGCAGACTCATCGCTATTTTGGGCGGTATCATGCCGGGTGTTATCCGGCAAATCTGAAGAGTCGATTTGCCAGTCATACTGTGGGGTTTGGCAAAAGTTTAGAGGCGAGGGGGTTTATGCACGCACCGATGATGATTCCCCAACGATGCGATCGCTATCAAATTGAGGTGTTTCCTCATCCGGCGATGATTAACTTATTTGGGTTATCTCGGATTCTCAAATACAAAAAAGGCAAATTAGCCGATCGCCGCTTAGAGTTAATCAAACTTCGGCAATATATTGTCGAAATTCTGCCTAACTTAGAACCTAGTTTAAGTTTAAAGTCAGATGCTTGGATTTTGAGTGATTCAGGCGATATTTTTATAAAAAAATTAACCGATAAAAGCTCTAAATTATTCAAAGCCATTGAAGACCAACTCGATGCGATAATTTGCGCTTACATTGGCGCTCATTGGTGGTATTGGGGGTGCGATCGCAACCTAGTATTAGGAGTCAGTACCAATCCCTTAGCCGAAGCATATACTAACGGCTATATCGTCATTCCAAATAGCCCTTCCGTGAATCAAATAACTGATGTAGGGGCAATCCATAAATCACCCCTACAAATCAGTCATCCAATCAGGGAAATTAGTGAAATCAGTGGTTCTAATCCCCCAATCCATTGAGACTGAGAAACATCACGCAATTCAACCTCTAAGCATTAGCCCAAAGCACTTGCAGACCCGGTTGGAAAGGACTGCTTAAATAGGGATGTTTCGGTAACACCCGCAGAGACAATCCTTGTAATCCCGAGGAACTGTAGGCAATATTGGCCGTATAGATACTTTGCTGATTGGCATCAGTACCTTGATAATCCATAACCACAGAGACACCATTGATGATATTTCCATCAGCATCCATTGGTCCTTTGTAGAGTTGAACTTCTACATCAGATTCGGTCAATCCTGCTAGGTTTACCAGCGCTTTGACGTTAATGCTTTGGTTGACTTTGACATCATCAGATTCAGAAATATCAATGTCCAGAATCTTGATGTCATACCAGCTTTCAAGCAGGTGAGTTTTCCACTCGGCCAGTTCTTTCGCCGGTTGACAGCTATTAGCGCTCATGGCATAGTAGCGATCGCTGGCCGGGAAATAGGCCCGAGTTGCATATTCACTCACCATCCGCGCCGTATTAAACAGCGGACAATTCAAGCGAATGGCATCTTTCATTTTCGAGACCCACTTGCGGGGAACGCCCTCTTCATCCCGATTGTAGAACAAGGGAATCACTTCTTTTTCCAGCAAGTCATACAAAGCATTCGCTTCTACTTCATCTTGATAGTTCGGGTCATCATAGAATTCCCCATGTCCGATCGGCCACCCGGTGCGAACGTAGTCCGCTTCATCCCACCATCCATCGAGGATACTGAGGTTCAATAATCCATTCATGGACGCTTTCATCCCACTGGTTCCCGATGCTTCCCGAGGACGACGGGGGGTATTTAACCACACATCACAACCCGACACCATCATCCGCGCTACGTTAATATCGTAATCGGGGATAAACACCACATTTTTTTCGCATCCTTGTTCACGAATGAAATGGGTGATATGACGGATCATTTCTTTGCCGGGGATGTCGTGGGGGTGAGCTTTTCCCGCGATGACAAACTGAACCATTGGCTTACGGAGGGCAGTTTTACCACCGGGAATCAGGTCGTTATTTAACCCCAGTAAGATCCGTTTGATGCGATCGAGGTCGCGCAGGAACAATGTAGCCCGTTTGTAGGTAGCAAAGCGCCGTGCAAACCCAATAGTGAGAACTCCGGGGTCTAGCACTTCCCGCGCTGCATCAATTTCCGTGAAGGAAGCACCACGAGCGCGTAAGTATTTTTGGAGTCGTTCCCGGACGAACACGACCAGTTCCGCACGGCAGAGGTCCTGGTTGCGCCAGAGTTCATCATCGGGGATGGCATCGACCCGTTCCCATAAGGGATAGTGGGCGGGGGTGGTGGACCATTTGGGTCCGAGATAGCGATCGTAGAGTTCTTGGGTATATTTTGCCACGCAACTGCGGGCGTGTACACCATTGGTAATCGAGGTAATCGGCACTTCCGAAGGGGGAAGTTTCGGCCAGAGGTTATTAAATAGCACTTTGGAGACTTCGCCATGTAATTTGGCAACGCCATTAATAAAACTCGCCATCTCGATCGCCAGGGTTGCCATACTAAAAGGCGACTCCAAATCCCCGGTATTGTCCCGTCCTAAAGCTAGAAATTGTTCTCTTCCGAGGCCAAATTCATCAGCATAATGACCCAAATAATGCATGACCTTATCATGGGGAAACAGGTCAAACCCAGCAGCAACAGGGGTATGAGTCGTGAAGACATTGCTGGCAGCAACTACTTCTTTGGCTTCCTTGAATGTGAGACCCTGTTCTCGGATTAAGATAGAAATCCGTTCTAGGGCTAAAAAGGCCGAATGTCCTTCATTCATGTGATAGGCGGTAGGTTCGTAGCCGAGGGCCTTGAGCATCCGCACCCCGCCAATTCCCAACATCATCTCTTGATGAATCCGCATATCGAGATCGCCGCCATAGAGTTTGTCGGTGATATCGTGGTCGTAGGGATTGTTCGGTTCGATGTTGGTATCGAGCATATACAAGGGAACCGTCCCTACTTGGACACGCCAGACCCGCGCATATACTTTTCGCCCCGGATAGTCTACCTCAATGCGTAATTCATTGCCATCTGCGTCGCGTTCCAGGTGCAGGGGCATATTGTAGAAGTCGTTGATCGGGTAACGCTCCTGCTGCCATCCATCGGCGTTCAGATATTGACTAAAATATCCTTCTTGGTAGAGAAGTCCGACGCCAACCAGGGGTAAACCACGATCGCTGGCCGATTTCAGGTGATCCCCGGCGAGTAACCCTAAGCCCCCGGAGTAAATCGGCAGACATTCCGTGAGGCCAAATTCCGCAGAGAAATACACGAAACATTCTTGATGTTTCTCTTTCTCCCGGTGTTTGCGATACCAGGTGCGCTCTTTCAGGTAGTCGTCCAGTTGTCGCGCTGCGCGGTCAATCTGGGCGATAAAGCCTTCATCTTCTGCCATTTCTTCCAGGCGTTCCTGGGAAATGGTTCCCAGCATCAAAACGGGATTGTGACGGCTGGATTCCCACAGGTCCCGGTCTAAGCGCCGGAACAGGTCTTTGGTCTCTACATTCCAATCCCAGTGGAGATTGTAGGCCAAGGTGCGTAAGGGTTCGAGTCTAGGAGGCAGAGAGGGAGAAACGTTAAACGTGCGAATTGGTTGCATAAGCTACGGACAATGGTTTGAAAATGGACTAAGAAAGTTAACTTCGGACAATGATGACAATAATAACGTTGGTGTTCTTTAGTTTTCTATAGCCCATTTTGTCAGCACTGCGCCGAATATTTAATCTCTTTTAATACTTTTCTCAGTTTTTGAGGCAGTTTGCGCCGTAGGCTCAGTTCTGGGTTGTGCGGAAGGTGTGGTGCGATTCGGTGGCGATCGCTGGGGATGATCTGACCCGATCTGAAGAGGAAAAAATTATTTTTTCAGGGACTTTATGAATCAAATCTTGACATCTGTGCCTTGACCCGGGTTGAGTGCCGATCGCAGGAAGTGATTTTCTCATCCCTATCCCCCGCAGCGCATCACAAAACCTTAGAGATGAAGGGCGATCGCCCATTTGGACCCCATGCGATCGCTACCCTTGCGCCATCTTAAACCCCTCCTGCACCCCTTGCAACCCGAAAGATTGCACCGGGTTTAGAGAGGCTAGGGCGATTTTCCGCTAAAATAGCGGGGAAATCCCCCAGACTGGCTTAACTCTACCCGGTGACCAGGCTCCTGATCCGGAGCATGGCACCCCAGGGGGTCACTGGGTTGCTCATGAGCGAATCAGACCGCATGGCTAAAAAGGCTACAAAGAGAGGGCGTTACTCCCTAAAAAAACTCCGCTGGTCGATCTTAATGGCGATCGGTGTCGGATTAGCTTTGGGTGCGCTTTTAGCAGCCCTAATCCGCGCTCATTCTCGAACGGGGGAACCCAGAATGATCAATTTGGGGGCTGCGGGACCCGTTGTTCCCCCTAATTCTGAAGGACGGCTCATTTTAGAAGATGAAGCCGAACCCGGTAGCGATTTCTATGAGTTTCGCGCCCAATTACGGGAGGCGGTAAAAAATCGCAATGCCGAATTTGTCCAGTCAGTTATCCCTGAAACGGGTCTAGCGCTCGGCTTTTCGGTTCCCCAAACTCGGGAGACTTTGAATTTAGATGACCCTCAAGGGCGATTTTGGTTGATTCTGGAAAAAGCAATCGCCATCGGCTGTGCTCCGGCAGAAAATCCTCCGGCGTATAATATTGATGCAGGTTCGGAAATTTGGGTTTGTCCAAATGTGGCTCAAGCCTTCGCCAAACAAGTTCCGCCCCCCCCTTCTGAGGAAGGAGTTTCGTGGCAACTTGAGCGCGTGGTGGTGGTGGGCGAGAGTGTCAATGCCCGATCGCAACCGAGTTTAGATAGTGAGGCGATCGCTACTTTGTCCAATGAAGTGGTGCAACTGGACCGCGATCGCCAACTCCCAGAAACCTTCGACCCCATCGATAGTTGGACGGCGATTCGACTTGGGGATGATCGCGAGGGCTATGTTTATAATCGTTATGTCTATTCCCCCCTAGAATCTCGCGCTTTATTTGGCAAAATTAACGGGGAATGGCAGTTACTCGGGATACCTGGGGGAGATTAACTCCCCTGAGTTTGAGGCGATCGCCGGTCTTATCGAATCGTTTCAATGTTGTCTTCCCAGTTTTGTCCGTCAAAAGGAGTTACGGCAAATTTCCCCGCGACATCCCCATCCAGACATCGCACATTGACATCAAAGCTGTCCGGGTGCGATCGCGGTCTATAAAACGAATGAATCCCACAGTGTTGACAAAACAAGTGTTTCGCAGAGCCAGTATTAAAAGTATATGTTTGTAACCTCTCTTCTCCCTGTAACAGGGTAAAGCGATCCGGTGGAACAATCAAATGTAAAAACCCTTTTTTCTGACAGATGGAACAGTTACAGTCAATCGCTTCATGGCGATCAACGGTGACGCGAAATCGCACCGCGCCACAATGACATCCGCCTTCATAAGTTGTCCCAGGTTCTGGATTTTCGGTCATATTCAGTAGCAAGAGAAAGAGCAAAGACGGGGGTAATCTGTTTAACCGCGATCGCACCACCATGAGGAGGAATTCGGGACCGGAAGTGGGTTAAAACTGAGATCTTGCAGTGGCGACACCCGGCGGGGGATTAATCGATTGGCGGCCTCATAGCTTGCATTCGGTTAAAAACCGACTGCAAGTCTGATACAGTGGTGTTTTCAGTCGGTTTCAACCGACTTGATTCTGTTAGGCGGGGGATTAATCCCCCGCCGGTTGTTGCAACTGATCCTTGCGACCCCGGAGGCGAGCAAAGGTTTGTACTGGGTCCCCCCCATTGACTGCTCGTTGTAATACCGGATCTTCCCAACGCAAAAAGGGATTGGTGCGCTTTTCCACGCCCAAAATTGAGGGAATCGTCGCTTCATCTCGCGATCGCGCCGCCTTCACCTGGGCGAACCGTTCCTGTAAATCGGGGTTCTCTCCATCCACCGTTAAGGCAAACTGAAGATTGGATAAGGTATATTCGTGGGCGCACCAAACTCGGGTTTGATCCGGCAATTCCCGGAGTTTACTCAGGGACGAGACCATTTGGGTAGGGGTCCCTTCAAATAAGCGTCCACAACCCCCGGCAAACAGGGTATCGCCACAGAACAAATCCCCCAGTTCCTCTGGCGATGCCGGGGGAAAATAATAGGCAATGTGGGCGCGGGTATGTCCAGGCAGAAAGAACACAGTCCCAGTGCGTTGGGCAAATTCCACGCGATCGCCCTCCTGCAAAAACACCTGCTGTCCGGGAATTCTGCCTCGGTCCTGGGTCCCTCCGTACACCGTCACCCCCTCAAAATGCTGCATCAATGCCTGATTACCCCCCACATGATCGCGATGGTGGTGGGTATTGAAGATCGTCGTTAACTCAGCACCCAGGGCCTCCAATTGCCTCAGTACCGGACCCGCCTCCGCCGGATCCACCACTGCTGCCACATTTTGCGCGGGGTCGTGCAGTAAAAAGATATAATTGTCCGAAAGGGCATTGAGCCGATAAACTTGCATTGAATCCTTCCTCCTGGAGTTCATATAAATGATGGATAACTGCTGTAAAATTGACTACACACTCAAAACTTGCCAAAACTTTATCAAGTCTTTATAATTTTAGGGTAACAAATTTACGGAAATCCTGAATTGAAGTCGATAAGATAGAACCGTTAAGGCTTTGAGCCACCCTCTACCCCAATTGAGTCACGCAAAAGCTAATGGGAAGACCGACTCCGATTAAACCGCTTTTTACGATTCATCAAATGATTGAGCGAATCCTAGAAAGCAATGAAATCAGCACTCAAGAACATCTGCAAATTGCCAATGTCTTGCTATCGGGGAAAAATATCACCGATGAAGACCGGAAGCAAATCAATCGAATTTTTGAATTAATCCAGAGCGATCGGATTAAAATTATCACATAATCAGGTGGGGGTTGAACTCATCATCCGCATCAGTCAATGAGCGGGGGGAGATGAGGGGTCAGCTATTTTAAAAAGTAAAAAAGACAGACAAAGGAATGGAAAAAGGTGAGCGACAACAATAAAAACATTTTAGTCACGGGCGGGGCCGGTTATATTGGATCCCATGCCGTGTTAAGCCTTAAAAAATCGGGGTATCAGGTCACTATTTTAGATAACTTAGTCTATGGGCATCGAGACATCGTAGAGGAGGTTTTACAAGTCGAATTAATAGAAGGAGATACCAATGATCGCGCCCTTTTAAATAACATATTCGCCACCCATGATTTTTCCGCCGTTATGCACTTTTCGGCATACGCTTATGTCGGCGAGTCGGTGACGGATCCTGCGAAATATTATCGGAACAATGTCACCGGGACGTTAACCTTATTAGAAGCGATGTTAGCCGCCTCGGTGAAAAACTTTGTTTTTTCCTCCACCTGTGCCACCTACGGGATTCCTGAGAAGATTCCCTTAACCGAAGACCATCCCCAGCATCCGATCAATCCTTATGGGATGACCAAACTCATGGTAGAAAAGATCCTGAATGATTTTGATGCCGCCTACGGATTAAAGTCGGTGATTTTCCGCTATTTTAATGCAGCCGGGGCCGATCCCGATGGGGCGATCGGGGAGGATCATGATCCAGAAACTCATCTGATTCCCTTGGTGTTACAAACTGCCTTGGGCCACCGAGAATTTATTTCAATTTACGGAACTGATTATCCCACCCCAGATGGTACTTGTATTAGGGACTATATCCATGTGAATGACTTAGCCTCCGCCCATATTTTGGGACTGGAATATTTATTGAAGGGGGGAGAAACCGAGGTATTTAACTTAGGCAATGGCAGTGGATTTTCGGTCAAAGATGTGATTCAAACCGCCGAAAAGGTCGTGGGGAAAGAGGTTGCTAAAAAAATAGGCGATCGCCGTCCAGGAGACCCTCCGGTTTTAGTCGGAAGCAGTGAAAAAGCCAGAAAAATATTAGGTTGGAATCCGGAATATTTCGACTTGTATGATATAATCTCCCATGCATGGCAGTGGCATCAACACCGTCACAAATCTGATTAAAATCCGCATAAAATTATCGCTGACAAGCGATTTTAGGACTTGATTAGGCAACATAATTACCCCTGATGAATCCTCAAAACAAATCCGGAGAAACCTTGCAGAACCCCACCCCCAAACCTAAAATTTCTGTTCTGGTTAGTGACCTTTCTAAAAAAGGGGCTGGACGGTGGGGCGGCGGTGGGGTTCGCCCCTTTTTACTCAGTCAAGTGCTCAAGCGCCTCAACTATGAGGTAGAAATTCTCGGATTTGTATTTGACGACGAATCTAACGTCAAAGCTTCTTTTGAAGGCATCCCCATTATTACCGTTCCCGGTAAAAAATATCCCCAGTTTATTCAATCAGCTACTTCCCTGATGAATCAAATGACGGGAGATATTATTTATGCCTATAAACCGAAGCCCAGTAGTTTTGGGCTGGCTTTATTAAATCAGCTCAAAACTCGTCGGCCCGTCCTTTTAGATATTGATGATTGGGAACTGAGTTGGCATGGAGGTGACGCTTGGCAATATCGCCCGCCCAGTATTAAACAATTGGGCCGGGATATTTTTAAAGAAAATGGGCAATTGCGATATCCAGACCATCCCCTGTATTTAAAATGGATGGAAAAATGGATTAGGCGGGCCGATCAAGTGACTCTGCACAATCAGTTTTTGCAAAAGCGCTTTGGCGGGGTGTATTTACCCAATGGTAAAGATACCGATTTATTTGATCCGACTCGTTATGACCCGGAAACCAGTCGAGCTCACTATCAACTTTCGGGATATCGGATTCTGATGTTTCCCGGTGCACCGAGACCTTATAAAGGCATAGAAGATGTATTAATTGCCCTTGATCGCCTCAATCAGCCAGATTTAAGACTAGCGATCGTCGGGGGTAGTCCTTATGATAATTACGACAATCAACTTATGGAACAATGGGGGCGGTGGATTGTCAAACTGCCTACCTTACCAATTCAGCAGATGCCTGAAGTAGTTGCCGCCGCCCATATTGTCGTCGTTCCCCAACGAGATGAAGCGGCAGCCGCTGCTCAATTCCCCCTCAAATTAACCGATGGTATGGCAATGGCAAAACCCGTATTAGCAACCCGGGTAGGAGATATTCCCACGATCTTAGCTGACACAGGGTATCTGGTTGATCCGAATGCTCCGGAACAAATTGCTCAAACCATTGAGGAGATTTTTAACAATTGGGAAACCGCACAGGAACGCGGCCAAAAAGCGAGGGAAAGATGCGTTCAATATTATAGTTTTCAAGCGATGGCAGAGATTCTTTCCGGAGTGATGGCACCGATCACTAGGTCAGTTCAGCGTTTGTAAATCCCCCAATTTCGGGGTTTTAGGGATACCCGAAATGGGGGAGGAATCGGCTGAGGTTTAAGTTAATAAATCAAGAACTTGTTGATAAAACCCCTGGTTGCGATCGCGGCATTCCTGCAAACTAGAGGGATAACTCTGACCTTCACTCAGCCATGAATGCCAATCATCCATTTCGCACTCAAACCAATTCGGATCCGTAGATTGGTAAAGTGTCTTGCCGAACACAGAGAGCTTATAACTTTTTTGTCTCCATTTTTTAACGGGATATAAAACCGGAGAATGCTTCAGTCCATAGAACTTGCTCGTGAAGGGAAAGGCGATGACTTTCCGTCCTAAAAGTGTTCCCCAATATGCTCCATGAAAAGAACTGGTTAAAATGGTTTCTCCCGAACCCAAAAAATCCAGTACCGTCCGGAAATCCATCGACTCATTCGTGAGAGTAGGCAGTCCAGGCACGGTAATCCGAAACTTTTTGTGGGAAAACACAACTACCTCATGCTGGGGAACTCGCGGGCGATCGAACTCCTGATGCATACAACTGACACAGGGAACCCAATTTAAACCCACTCCATAATCTCTAATTCCGAGTAAATCAACGGATTCTACATAAGGGCTATAGTCAAATTGGGCAAAAGTAAGGGATGGATCTTTATAACTTTGTTGCCCGACTCCCCAAAAAATATATTTGCCTTGATCTACATGATTTTTTAGATGCTGGATTCCTTCCAGAAACCGAGGAAATAAGAGTCCCCCTCCCCCCAAAATCAGATGTTGATTTTGGAGTTTTTCTTGGGGTAAATCGTCAATATCTTTTGCTTCCGTTTGGAATCCGGGAAACTCGAAGTACATCAGGGGAGAGGAAAACCAATCCCCAATATTAATGGAATGCCTGACATGATAGTTGACAAGATGAGACACTGAATCAATCACTCCTTGAGATGGAATATGAATCTGTGATTAAGACTTAGTTTTGGAAGTATTCAGCAACCACCGACTGAATTTCGGCCATAAACTTTTCCGTAGAGAAGAGGGATTGCTGTTTTTTCAAGGATTCAATTAGAGCCTTCTGGCGATCGGGTTGCGTCAGAACCTGGACAATTTTCTCCACAGCATCAGAGGGTTGATCGAAGAGTAATTCACTATGGTGAGGCCCGACAATTTCTACTTGTCCCCCGTTTTTTCGCACAAAGGGAATCATTCCCGCTTTCACCATTTCTGCAATAGAGATTCCAAACGGTTCAGGCTTAGAATGGAGGCCATAACGACAGCGTGCAATCACCTGGAGATAATCTTTATAGGGCAGGTCTTGATAAACTGTAATCCAGTCAGAATTTTGCTCTGCAATCTGCATAATTTTCTGTTCATAAGACCGCTGATAAGTGCCCCCACCCCCTCCGGTGATATGTAATTTCACATCCAAGCCGCGATCGCGCACCCCCTGTAAAATTTTAATGACCCGATCAGTCTGCTTTGCAGCAACAATTCTCCCGCTACAGAGAAACGCATCATCTTTTTCCTCCCAGGGAATGACCTCCACTTCCCCAATCACTGGAGGATAGATGACCCGAGACTCAATGCCATAGGCTGATTTGATTCTATCAGCCGTGTAGTAGGAGTTTGCTAAGGACTGATTCTGTTTGAGCTGGTCCATCGAAAATTCCGAAAACTTCATCATTAACCGGGCCCACCCTTTATTTTTATCGGGTTGAGGATCAACAACATGAACCCAGTGGAGGTACTGAATTCCCACTCGTCCCATATCCAACCCATTATAGGTTGAGAATACTAAATCATACTCAGTATTCATAGATTTGAATGCCCGGACCGCCCAATGCTGGAAAGATAATTTTAAGGGAGGGCTATTGGCTATTAAGGTATCAATAAAGCGAGGAGTGAGAGCCTCCGGAAGCATCCTCTTAACCGTTAGATTTTCTTGGTGAGCTAAATCTGTATCATACAGAATGTCTAACTGGTGTAAATCCGGTGGGGTCAGGGTAAATAGCGTGACTTTATAATAAGGGACTAACGCTTGCAAAATCCATAAGCTGACAGATTCAGCGCCTCCCCCCAAAAAATAAGGATGCCAGACTGCGATCGTTTTAAAATGGTTTTGGGATTGATTCATGGGGTTCTCAATGGGGTGCTAAATAGGGGTAAATAATTAAGTCCATAAATTTAGGAAAATATGTTAAACCCGATAAATTTTAAATAGATTAAGGATAAAAAATGATATTCATCCGGGGAATTTATGAGATTTCTGTCAAGCTCTGGGAACGAATTTATCACCAAAGCCGCTCGGGACCATCAGAGTGTGGACAGTCCGCCCTCATTCCCCCGCCCCTTATCCCTTTTTGGGATAAGCCCTCACCCTCAGTCCCTCTCCCATAATTGGGGAAAGGGACTGACGGTTAGAGGATGTACCCAGCCGATCCATCAGGTTTTCTAAAAAGCTTAACTTTCAATTTAACTGTATCAAGGCATTCCTGTCAAGGAGATTTATGACTTCTTAAAGATTAGCTACAATACTCTAGGCAACAGGGTTTTCCGAGAGAATCGGAGGGTAGTCTAGCAATATATAATAAAACAGCTATAAACTCCCACTTTACTGGAAATTCCCACACAAAAAAAATTACCATTTTTTTACTGATAAAGTAATTATCTTAGAACAGGATTTTTCTACAAACTGGATCTATTAAAAAGATAAAAACCCTGAAGATGATTGTAAAGATTGACGGTAATGATTGGGGGTCCGATGTAAAGGTTCATTTTATTTGACTTTAGGGCCTGGGTACAGTACAGAAGAAAAATCGGTAATTTTGATATAATCTCCACAAATAATTTCCCAATGAAGTTTGGAAACCCGGTTTCTTGGCTTGCTTGCTCTCATAGCTCTTTCGATACCCGAGTTACCTATAAGCGGAAATTGGCCGGTCTAACTTGGTAATTGCTATCTACTAAGGAGTCAAGGCTTTGATCCCAATCCGCAAGTCAGATGTTATTGATAATGAGCCTCAGGTTAAACCGGCTTGATGTTATAAACTGTCAAGGACAGAATCGAGGAGGGGTAGGCAAAGCATAGAGAACACTCTCCAAACCGATCGCCTCAAAGTCGCTTGGCGGCTACTCTTTTGTGCAACAGGCGATTGTAGCCGAAAAGTGGCCTAACTGAGTTGGCGCTGGGGAGGTTATAGTAAAATCATAGCCAATAGATTTTCTGGGACTGTACCGCCTCATGGGAGTCGGGATCCAGGAGCATCAATCATTGGGAGGGCGATCGCCATCTCAGGGACAGGTTGTATTCACTTCTAGTAGGCGGGTTTTCTGGGTCAAGACCCCAGCACCCCTGACAGCCATCGGATCTTTTGAGGGAGCTATAGTTCGTCCACTCACTCAAATTTAAGATGCACCGTTCAGCGGATTGGTCTGTTTCTCGCTTTCAGCCATGATGTGCGTTGATGATGTCCATTGAACGATTAAAGGGGGACGCGCGATAGAGAGAATATTATGATTCGGCTGAATCTTCGTTCTGAGTCTAACTAAAAGTCTGGAAACTGACAGTGCGCTCAGTTAACCAAACCACTAATTTGGTAATCTATTATAGATAATCGTTTCACTTCACCCACTCCGTCGATTAAATCAGTTTACGTGCCAGCTACCCAGACAGGAAATACACAATGTCTCCCATTCAATTTCTTCTCCAATATGCTAAAAAACAGCCCTGGTGGATTGCCCTAACTATTTTTTTGGGGTGGTCAGGAGCTTTGTTCAATGGCGTTAGCATGACCCTGATCATTCCCGTGGTCTTAGCCTTTTTGGGGCAGGAAGTAGAGTTTCAAAAAGGTCCACCGATTGTCGGCAGAGCCCTTCGCCTCATTGATAAGGTCGATCCCAAATATCAAATGGGGTTGATGATGGCAGTCATTTTATTGCTGCTCGTCTTGAAAAATCTCGCTTTAGTGTCAAACCAGCTAGCATCGGCTCATTTATCCCGATTGCTGGTCAAAGATCTGCGTTTAAATGCGCTAAAATTATTGCTGGATATAGATATTGATTACTATTCCAAGACGAAATTGGGGGATATTCTCAATTATGTAAACCAAGAGGTTGGGCGATGTTCGAGCGCCATTCGGATTGGGATTCGGACTCTGACCAACGCGATGACGGTTTTAATCTTTGTGGGTATTCTGATTTTAATCTCTTGGCAACTGACCCTGATCTCTAGTCTCTTGTTGATGGTTGTCCCTCTGATTTCTCAGTTTGTTATCCGCCGTTCCAAGGAATATGGAAAGATCCTCTCCGAGAAATCTAGGGCCTATAGCAGCGCCTTAATTGAAGTATTAAATGGAATTCGTCTGGTCAAATCGACGGGACAAGAAAAAGCAGAGTATCAAAAAATCCAAAGACTGATCGAGGCACGAGAAAAAGCCGAGATGCAATCCCAAGTGAACTACTCGATTATCGGACCGATGAATGAGCTGAGTGGTTTGTTGGTGATTTTAGCCATTATTTTAGCGGGGAGAGTGATATTTTCCAATCAGATAGAGTCCCTATCAACCGTCTTGCTCACTTATTTGTTTGTTCTGTCCAGAGTGGTGCCACTGATTGGGCAATTAAATAATAGCCGGAGTGAATTTGCCAATGTAATTCCTAGCACCATAATTGTCAGCGAGTTTTTGCGGTTAGATGACAAACCCTTAATGAAGAATGGGACCGAACCCTACCAAAAATTACAAGAGGGAATTCAATTTGAAGAACTATCTTTTTCCTATCCTGGACATAAAGATCTGGTACTCAAAGATGTGGATTTATGGTTACCCAAAGGGACAACCTTGGCCTTGGTTGGGGGGTCCGGGGCGGGAAAATCGACCTTAGCGGATTTGCTTCCGAGATTTTACGATACCACAGAGGGACGGATCACCATTGATGGGAAAGACTTGCGCGAGTTTGATGTCCGATCGCTGCGAAAATCAATGGGCATCGTCAGTCAAGATACCTTTTTATTCAACGATTCGGTGCGAAATAATATCGCCTATGGACGTCCCGACGCCACGGATGAAGAGGTGATAGAAGCGGCAAAACTGGCGAATGCCTACGAATTCATTATGAACCTCCCCGAAGGAATTGAGACCCCCCTAGGCGATCGCGGAATTCTGCTCTCGGGAGGACAACGACAACGGATTGCGATCGCCCGTGCCTTGCTTCATAATCCTGATATCTTAATCCTAGACGAAGCCACCAGCGCCCTGGATACCGTTTCCGAACATCTCGTCCAACAGGCGATCGAACGCCTCAGTCGCGATCGCACTACCCTGGTGATTGCTCACCGTTTGTCCACGGTCAAAAATGCTGATAAAATTGCCGTATTAGACAAAGGCCAAGTCGTCGAAACCGGAACCCATGAAGAACTCTTAAGTAAAGGCGGATATTATGCCAAACTCTACTCCATGCAGTTCTCCCTCGACACCCAAGACTTGGTGAAAAAAGCGCGCAGCGAAACCTTAATCAACACCTCCTACGAAATTCGGACTCGCCTCAATCCCATGATTGGATTTTTGCGATTAATCGTAGATGATGTCGTAGACTCTCCCCAAGAACTCCGAGAACTAACCCATGAATCCTACGACTCAGCAATTCGCTTGCTCAACACTTTAGAATATATGGAAAAACGGTCTAAACTCGAAAGTTAACCACCCTTTTCCCCCGCAATGGTGAATGTGCTAAATCCCTCAATTCGACCCTGAACATTCCACCGTAGAGACGCACCAATTGGGTGCATCTCTACCCTAAAACCCTAACTTAATGCCTTAAGCTGATTTGGGTTCGGGCTACGGCTGAAATGAAGAATTGGGGGACTGACGGAGCGCCTCAATAATCTTGACATTCGCTTTGGGAAACGGAAACTGGTCGATTTCATCTAATCCCACCCAGCGCACTTCATCGGATTCCAACGGTTGTGGTTCCCCGGCAACATGACGACAATGATGAACCGTTAAAGTCACCCGAAAATGGGTATAAGCGTGTTCTAGCGTAATCAGTTGTGCACCTACTTCCACCGCGATCGCCAACTCCTCCCGAATTTCCCGGTGGATACAATCCGACACCGTTTCTCCCGGTTCAATTTTCCCCCCTGGAAATTCCCATAACCCCCCGAGGAGTCCTTCCTGACGTCGCCGATCAATCAAAATCTCCCCTCGTTCATTCCAAATCACGGCTACACCAATCAGTTTATGGGGGAGGGGACTAGAGGTTTCACGCATGGGTAAATCAGCCTGAATATGTAAATGATAAGCCTGACAGTGAGCCATCCAAGGACAGCGACTGCACTCAGGAGCCTTCGGAGTGCATAGAGTCGCCCCCAAATCCATCAAAGCCTGATTAAAATCCCGAGGATTTTCAGGATCTAGCAAGACTTCTGAACACTGCCATAACAGCTTCATCGCCTTTGCCGGTGGCACCTGCAACCCTATGAGTCTAGCGAAAATCCGCTTCACATTCCCATCGAGAATCGGCAGGGGTAAATTAAACGCCGCACTGAGGATTCCTCCTGCCGTGGTTCGACCAATTCCCGGTAACGCCAGCGCCGCTTCTAGGGTCCTGGGAAATCTGCCTCCATAGTCCTGAACGATCGCCTGAGCACCGGCGTGTAAATTGCGTGCACGAGCATAATATCCCAACCCTTGCCACAATTTGAGCACATCCTGTTGACTGGATTCGGCTAAACTGGCGACCGTTGGAAAACGCTCCAACCATCGATAATAATAGGGGATAACCGTTTTAACTTGGGTCTGCTGTAACATAATTTCCGAGATCCAAATGGGATAGGGATCCCGGTGGTGACGCCAAGGTAAATCTCGTCCTTCTTGGGCATACCAACTCAGCAGAGAGTCCCGCAGGTCTAAGATAGCAAAATTCGGCAAACTCTGGGATGAGCCTGCCGAAGTTCGAGTGACACTCTGGTTTTGATTTAATTTTTTCAACTCCACCCTACGACTTAACGCGCGATTTACTCATGAATTTTAGGATGAGATTCGGTAAAATGTAAGGAGTTTTCAAAAGCCATGCGTTGTTCCGCATTGCGGAGAAAATAGCCACTAATCATCGCTGAGGCTAAAATTCGTCCGAGATGCTCGCGACTGGTGGTAATCGTCACGCCAAAGTGTTCCGGGGGAAGATTTCCTAACAAGCCGATGATGTTGCGTTCCATGACTTGAAACACATCAGAGGAGCTAGGTCGAGAGAGTTGGGAAACGGCTTCCGGACTCAAGGATTGTAAGTAGTCCCACAGTAAATTATTGTCTCCCTCTTCTGAGAGAAATTCGGGCGGGCGATTGGATTCAGGATTCATAATTGTACCTCTTCGGCTGGGATGGGTGTTTAGTTGTCTGTTAAGGTTGTAGGCTGGGGGGTCAGGATTCTTCTGTTCCAATCCAGACTGAATTAATGGGTGGATTTAATGATTACAGTTATCAATGTTTCCCTAATTTATCTTGTTTACGGCGAAGGTGACCTCTATCTAAAGGGGTTAATCGGACTCTTTAAAAAGAAATAGCTATTTACCCGAGTTGCCCATGTAGCGCGAGATGGGATGTAAGGTTGGGAAGTGAACAGAAGGGAGTTAATTTTGAGAGGAGTTAGGGATAAGAGCAATGTATCAGGAACCTGTTTCAGAGAAAGTTAAAAGTAGGGTGGGCACTGCCCACCTTTCCTTACAGTGGGCAATGCCCACCCTACTCGTGTTTAAAGCCCTATCACAACCGAATTCCTTATCAGCAACCTGTCTCAGAGAAAGTCATGAACCGATCGCCAGGTTTGAGGGTTGATGGGCTGATCGCCAAATTTTGATAGTTTGGTCATGACTGGCACTGACGAGAATTTTCCCACTCCGGGCGATCGCCACCCCATTCACGGCACTGCGATGACCCATCAGAGTGCCGCGTAATTCCCCGGTTTGTAAGTTCCAAATTTTAACCGTTTTATCCCGAGAACTGCTGACAAACTGTTGACCATCCGGGGCGATCGCCACAGACCAAATCGTTCCCGAATGACCCGAGAGGGTATAGTTCAGTCTTCGCCGTTCTAAATCCCAGACACAAAGGGTCTGCTTGAGATCCCCACTCACCCCAGTTTTGCCATCGGGACTAATGGCAAGGCAAGTCACCGAGGCGCGATGTCCCGTGAAAGTTGCGAGGCATTCTCCCGTAGTCAGGGACCAAATTTTCAGGGTTTTGTCCCCACTCCCACTGACGAGGGTTTTGCCATCGGGAGTAAAGGCGATGCAAGTCACCGCATAGCAATGACCCTGGAGGGTATGGATTAATTCTCCACTCTTGAGGGACCAGACTTTAATGGTTTTATCCGAACTCCCCGAGGCAATCAGTTGACCATTGGGGGAGAGGTCCACTGCCGCGACCCAGTTAGAATGACCCGTGAGGGTGTGAATTAATTGTCCCGTGCGGAGGTTCCAGATTTTAATCTGCTGATCTGAACTGCCGGATGCCAGGGTTTTACCATCGGCAGTGACTGCCACGGACCACACCGCCTCCTGATGACCCATCAGAGTCCGTAATAACTGCCCTGTAGCCAGGTTCCAGACTTTAATGGTGTTATCCCAACTGCCGGTGACGAGGATATGACCCCGGGGAGAAAGGGCCACAGACCAGACCCCATCTTGATGTCCGACCAAGGTGCGATCGAGGGTAAAATCGGGGCTGGTGGGTTTAACGCCAGAAGGTGCAGGGAAAGCAATAATTTTCGGGCTCGGTGGCACGGAATGAACCCCGGGGTGGCTGTTGTGAATCTGCTCTAACCGGGCAAGTTCGGATAAAATTTCCCCGGTATTGCGGGGACGCTGGGAGGGGAACGGTGCCATTAGGCGATCGAGAAATTCGGCGAACTCATCGGAAACCCCAGGCGCATTCCTCCGCCAGCGGAATTCATCCGTATAGGGTTCATAAAAGGTCAGGGGATGCTGACGGGTTAGCAAATAGACAAAGGTTCGACCCAAGGCAAAAAAGTCAGATTGTTCCACGGTATGCCCTTTTTCCTGTTCCGGTGGCGCATATCCTCTGGAAATGATTACGGTTCCGGCAGGGGTGATAGTTTGGGGGGAGAGTTCCAGATGGGCGACCTCTAGGACCGTTCCAAAGTCAATTAAGGCCAAATTGCCATCGGGTTGGCGCATGATATTACTGGGTTTAATATCCCGATGGAAAAATTGGTGCTGATGGACTTCTTCGAGGAGTAAAACCAATTGTTTCAGCCATTCTAGGGCGAGGGGTTGGGCGAGGGGAGTGTCTTGTTGTTTCAGCCATTCTTCTAGGTTCACTCCCTCAATTTTTTCCATGACGAGACAGTGTAAGGGAGTTTTGTAGTTCGGAGGGGCGATCGTAAAATAAGCCGAGGGTTCCATGTAGGGAATCCCTGGGCGATGGAGTTCACTGAGGACCCGCGCTTCTCGTTCAAACAGGGAAACGGCTTTTTTTTGGGCTTGGAGGGTGGTAAATTGGGTAAGGTTGAGGACTTTGAGGACTTTTGGGAAGCCTTGGTCATCGACTTGATAAATGACGCTAAAGCCCCCAGAACTGAGGGCTTTGACTGGACGATAGCGACGGTTCAGCAGCAATTGCATCCCACAACTGAGACAGAAGAGTTTGTGATCCGAATTGTGGGGGGAAGGACAGGCGGGGTTAATGCAATAGCTCATAAGCGCTTGGGGGCTGGATTGAGCGGGTAAGGTCGAGACTTGGGCCGATCGCAAATTCAGAAAACCACTATCTGTAGTATAGGTGGGATTCTCGACACTTGGGTTGCGGTATAAGTCTGCCTGCATCATTGCTGAGAATGATAGAACCGGGCGATCGATCTCCTAACGGGTTCAAACGCGCCAACCCCAAACCCCTCTAGGCAAAAAAAAAGGGGAGCAATGCTCACCCTGATTTTATCGAACTCTTTTAACCCAATGCCAAATTTTTAACCAATCCCTGCAATCTCCGGATGGAAGTAAAATGCTAATCCCAACACGAGATAAGTTGCCAGGAGCAAAGTCCCCTCCAGCCAATCAGAACGGCCATCAGAACTGACCGAATTAGCAATCACCACCGATACCGCAACCGCCACCAGTTCAAAGGGGTTGAAGTTCAAATCCATCGGTTTATCCAGGATATAACCGGCAATGACTAACACGGGCGCAACAAACAAGGCAATTTGCAAACTTGACCCCAGGGCCACGGATACAGAGAGGTCCATCTTATTCTTCATCGCCACTGTAACTGCTGTAGCGTGTTCTGCGGCATTGCCAATAATGGGAACGACAATTACCCCGGTAAAGAGTGCCGTTAATCCCAATAGAGAAGTAGCTTCTTCTAGGGAAGCAACTAACAATTCTGATTCAACAGCTACCATCAGGGTGCAGGCTAATAGTACCCCCGTCCATAACAAGACATTCGGCGGTTTGACAGGTTCACCTTCTTCCCCTTCTAACTCTGCTTCCCCAACATCACAGAGGTAGGCATGGGTTTTCATGGAAAACACCAGGGTTAAGACATAAACCAGGATTAAGACGATCGCCACGCAGGTTGAGAGTTGCTGCATGGTCTTTTCTGCGATGCCGGTGGAGGTGAACTCTACCGCTGTGGGCAGTAACATGGCAATTACCGCCAGCGTCATCACCGAGGCATTCAACCGGGCGACAATTGGTTGAAATACTTGTTCTTTGTACCTCAGTCCTCCCAGCAGCATGGAAAACCCCATAACGAGGAGTAGGTTACTAATAATTGACCCGGTAATGCTGGCTTTGACAACATTGATTAAGCCAGCATTGAGGGCAACCAAGGCGATAATTAATTCAGTGGCATTGCCAAAGGTGGCATTCAGTAATCCCCCAATATTGGGACCGACAACCACCGCAATTTCTTCCGTGGCGGTTCCCATCCAAGCAGCTAAGGGAATAATTCCCAAACAAGCGGTTAAAAAAATGGTTAACGGTCCCCATTCGAGAAAATGACCGGCAATGGAAATGGGGACAAAGACAAGTAAACCGATGAAAATAATGTTTTTGAGGGACATCAAATTGGTTAGGTTTCAGTAAGAAAATGAGTGGGAATTGAACCGGGAGAATCGGGTCTGTTTTAGCGGGGATTCCTAGCCGTTAACCGGGCTTTTGAGGTCCGAGTCTAGGGAGGGAAACGACCGATCGCATGAGAGTTTTAGTCCGGTTGATCTGGCAGTTCTCCTCAGAGTTTAGCTGATAGACTGTCTTGAAATTGGCCTGCATGAGTGGACTGGCTTCAAGACAAGGCGGGTTCACGTCCCGCCCCTTCTATCCCTTGCCTCCGGCCTTGGCTAGGTAATTAGACTAGGAGTTCAGAATTTGTTCAGTCATAACGAAACCTGTTGTAGCACAAAAGCGCCTAACCTTGGGTTTAGATGTATTCATGATCAAGAGATAAACCCCTAGGGAACTCTTGAGTAGCGGATTATAGCATAGACATTTTGATTTGCAAGTTTCAGAAAATAAAGATTTGTTTTGAAGTGTGAAATTAAGACAGGAGTCACACTATTTGCAATGGGGATCGGTTATAGTGCCGACAGATAGCTTCATAGCAGAAAACGGATAGAACAGCGATCGCCCCAGAGATAGCCCGAGAGCATGAGGTACAAGCAAGGACTATCACCGTTGAGGCGCAGAGCAAGGTGGTTTGTACCAAGTTGGTCATGGCCTTTGCGATCGCCACGCTACTTGCTTAAAATTGCCTGCACTTAATCCAACACTCTGTACCCTAGCGATCGCCTGCCTAAAGATAGATTTTATCGATTGTTTAGTTGTAGATCTAACAGTATGACAACCCCATCCGACACAGCAATTATGCTGAATCCGACCTTATCCACCCTAACTCCAGAAAAAACCCCAGGAACTCGGACCGAACCGGCCAAAGTTGATCCCATCAAAACCGCCACGGGTGTGTATGTCTCGATTCATGGACATTTTTACCAACCCCCGCGAGAAAACCCCTATTTAGATGCGATCGAGCGACAACCGAGTGCCTCCCCCTTTCACGACTGGAACGAGCGGATTTATCACGAATGCTATCGTCCGAATGCCTACGCCCGAGTCTTCAACGACTCTGGAGAAGTAGTGGGGATCGTCAATAACTATGAATATCTCAGCTTTAATATCGGTGCGACTTTAATGACATGGCTGGAACGCTATGACATGGAAGTGTACAATCGCATCATCGAAGCCGATCGCAAAAGTGCACAGCGTCTCAACGGTCATGGCAATGCGATCGCCCAAGTCTACAACCACATCATTATTCCCCTCGCCAACGAACGGGATAAATACACCCAAATTCGCTGGGGTAAAGAAGACTTCCGATCCCGCTTTGGACGTGATCCCGAGGGAATGTGGTTAGCAGAAACTGCCGTAGACTACCCCACCCTCGAAGCCCTAGTTGCCGAAGGCATTAAATTTATTATTCTGGCCCCCTCCCAAGCCCAACGCTGCCGCATGATCCCCCCTGAAGGAGAACCTGAACCGGACTGGATCGAAGTCGGCGGTGCACAAATTGATCCCACCCGGCCTTATCGCTGTTTTCTCCCTGATCCCCAAGGGGGAGACACCCAAGAGGGAGACAACCGGAAATCCATCGATATCTTCTTCTACGATGGTCCGATTTCCCGAGATATGGGCTTTGATGACCTCCTGAACAATTCCCATAACCTCCTCGGACGCTTAGGGTTAGCCATTCAAGGGGATGGTCGCCCCAGTCAGTTGCTCTCCGTCGCCACCGACGGCGAAACCTTCGGTCACCACAAGGGCGGAACCGAAAAATGTCTCGCCTACGCCTTCGTTAGCGAATTCCCCAAACATGGCTGGACCGTCACCAACTTTGCCCATTATTTGAGCATCAGTCCCCCCGCCTGGGAAGTCCAACTCAAACCCGTCACGGCTTGGAGTTGCGCTCATGGCGTCGATCGCTGGCAGGATGATTGTGGTTGCGCTGGCGGTGGCAGTTGGCATCAAAAATGGCGGCGTCCCCTGCGCGACTCCCTCAACTGGTTGCGGGATCAACTCACGGACATCTATGAAGAACAAGGTCGTCACCTGTTCTTAGACCCCTGGCAGGCCCGGGATGAATATATCAAAATTGTCCGCGATCGCTCCCCGGAAAATATTGACCGCTTCTTTCGACACCATCAAACTCGCCCCCTCACTCCCCTAGAACAAGTAGACGGCCTGCGCCTGCTGGAAATGCAGCGTCATAGCCTGCTAATGTACACCAGTTGCGGTTGGTTCTTTGAAGAACTTTCCCGTCCGGAAGGGGTGCAAATTCTCCGCTATGCCGCCCGGGCGATCGAACTCGCCGGAGATGTCGCCGGAGTTCAACTCGAACGAGAATTTATCGCCCGTCTTGCCTTCGCACCCAGTAATGTTGATGCTTTTAAAGATGGGGCCGGAGTTTATCGTGATCTGGTCCAAACGGACCAAATTAGCTTAGAGCAAGTTGCCGCCCATTACGCCATCAGCGGACTCTTTACCAGCTATGGACCCCAACAGCGGGTCTACTGTTATGACGCTTACCAACGGGATTATCAGTTGCAACGCATGGGTCCGTTGACCCTGGGAGTGGGACAACTTCAACTGGTTTCGGAAATCACCCGAGAAAGTGTCGATTTAGTCTTTGCCGTACTTCATCTCGGCGGTTGGGATTTCCATTGCAGCATTCAACCCTTCACGGGACGACGGGCCTACACTCAGATGAAAGAACATCTGTTTGGGGTCCTGCAAGAAGCCAGTGCCGCCCATGCTATTTTGGCGATGAATGAGCATTTTGATGGGAAATCCTACAATCTGCGGGACCTGTTCGCCGAGGAACGCCATCGGATCATGCGCCTGTTAAGTCAAGAAACCTTGATGCGCCTAGACCAACTTTACAGCCAGGTGTATCGGGATAATTATGGGATCATGATGGGCTTCCATCGGGATGAACTGCCAGTCCCGAAAGAGTTACAGGTGGCCGCAGAGATTGCCTTGGGCCATCGCTGTATGGAGTCGGTCCTGGGGTTAGAACAGGAACTGGGGATTGCCCAGGGTGATGGACAGGTGATGTCGGGGCATTTAGGGGAGTTAGAAGCGATCGCCACGGAAGCTGAACATACCCGTTGCCATCTCTATCTACCCGAGGCCAAAGTCATTTTAGAACGGTCCATTCTGCGATCGCTCTGGGACCTCCTCCACGAAGCCCAACCGGAACTCCTAGAGGCCGATATTCAGCGCTTAGAACGCCTGATTGCCGTCGGTCAACGCCTCAATCTCGGCTTGTCCCTAGAACGCTCCCAAGAGCTTTATTTCTATTGGCTCACGGGTCAACTCGATCGCCACGGTCTCCCCTCTCTGGATACTACGATTGCCTCGGGTTCGGCTGAATCCTTCGCCGTTTCTCCCGGAGATCCCGTCCAACTCCGGCGTCTGTTGTTATTAGGTCAAACCCTTCGGGTTCATGTTAGTCCCCAATTAGAACAGCTTCGCTAACCCTAATTGTCATTTAATCTAATAGCCTGCGCTCTCTATTCCAGAAAGTGCAGGCTATTTCTATTCCGGGGAATGGGAAGCAAAAACCCACACCCTGGGGGAATTTTAAACCTAAATTTTCTATTGTAGACCGCATGAATTATCAGAGCGGTTAGGTAAATTGGGTGACTCAGAGTGTAATCCTTGGAGGGTTTAACTCTATCTTTAGGTTCATAATAGGCGCAAATTTCCTCACTTAAGAATCTCACCCAAGACAGATGAAGGACCCGAATTTTATAATTAAATTAGTCTCAGAAAAGAATTAACCGAAGGACCATCAGCCTTCCAGTTGAAACGTCCTGAACCCTGCGGGGGGAGGCCGATGTGACTTCCCTCACAGTACCCAACCGATCATAAACACGAAACCGCAGTGAGTAACCTTAGCGACAATTAAGAAATTTTATAAGATTCTGTTAATAACAGCATAAGTCGTCCAGAAATTGAGTGAAGTAACTGATGTTTTTAAAACTAGCTCTGGGATTAGTCTCTATATCGGTCGTTCAAATCGGACTGAGTGGGTTTACACCCGTATCCGCTGCCGTTTCTAGCCCACATCAGGGCATGACGATGGATTGCTCTGAAGCGGCTCAGTGTACATTGAGAGGGGTAAGCACCCTAGAATGGGAAGCGTCCAGTAGCCAAAAAATTCCCGAACCGGGCATGGTTACCGCCATCATCCTCTCGGGTCTGGGAATTGTCTCCTCGCAAAAAAGACGTCGGGTCTCAGAGCAGTAAATCCTAAGGGGTGCAGAACTGAGTTTGAGTCATTTGGACCCTCAAGGGATTCTTTGGGTGCATCCCCTTCTTCAATACGTTATCTAGGTGCATCCCCTTTTTCCTCAACAAAGCGGGTCATCCTCTTCCTAAGCGGTGTTTTAGGAGGATTTTTCATTCCCGGGGACCCGGAGTTCACAGCAGCGCACCTCATCACGCTGAACTCCACCCAGAACCCCTGGTTTAAGATTCAACCCTAACTGTAGGGTCAAGAAAGCAATCGACCGATTAGAGCATCGGGAAAATCTTAGCTATACTGAGCCTATTCGCCCAGGTCGTCAAGTTCAGGGGCTAATCACCCCGGCTCTGTCAGGGTTGATGTTCTTGGCATCTCTACTTTTGCCCGTCAGGGCATCGGAATGAATTTAGGGCTACAGCTTTTATGGAGGGTTGTCAATAGTTTAAATTGCTATTCTCACCGAGAAAACCCCTTTGCATAACGCTTAACTTGATTCAAATCAAGGCCCAGGCCGGTCTTTAAAAATGATATAATCAACAGACGGAACTCCCACGCTGCACTTACTTTAACTTTTAAAATAACAAAGGGATATGACTGGTTCTTTAGCTCAAAATGCGATCTCACTCCTCATCGAGTTGGCACAAACTGGAGAAATCGATCCCTGGGATGTCCAAGTCATTGAGGTGATTGACCGATATCTCAGTAAACTGTCTCAAGTTCATGAAGCGGGACGAGTTGAGCGGGAAGCGGCTTTATCGGAGACGGGACAGGCGTTTCTGTATGCCTCAATGTTGGTTTTATTGAAAGCGGATGCCCTAGCGCGGTCGGAATCTCTGCTGGATGACCCGAATGCCTCGGAGGAGGAAGAGGCGGAATTTTTGGACCCGATGGATGAGGAGGGGCAAGGGGGGAATATTCCCAGACAGCTAGAATTGCAACTCAAACGACGGGCGGTCGCACCTACGCCTAAAAAACGCCGGGTTACGCTTCAAGAGTTGATTGAACAGTTGCAGTTGATGTCAATGGCGATCGAAACGCCACCGCGCCGTCGTGCGAAACGACATGGCGGATCGAAATCGACAGCGAGTACGGTTCGGGCGCTAACGGAGTTAGCGGAACAAGAAAATATCTCGGAAGTGGCCGATCGCCTGACTCGATTTTTGTTGGCCTACGCGGAAAAATTGCAGCTGTGTGAACCTTGGTTAGAATTGGAAGCGCTTTTAGAAGGGTTGATGGATCACCGAGGCGATCGCCCCCCTGGAGAATCCGCCGCTCCTCAGTCCCTCCCCACTTCCCATGACCGCGTGGGAGTCTTTTCCGCCCTGCTGTTACTCTCCGCCCAGTCTAAGGTTGAACTGTCCCAAGAACACTTTTATGGAGACCTCAAAATTCGGGCGATCGTCGATCCAGTCGCTGTAGAGAGTCAACCCACTCTCAACGAGGCAATGGTTTAACCGGCTACAGTACCCCCCACCCTAGAAAGCCCGAACCGGAAGCACCTTGCTACTAAAGGGCCGCCAAACTGGAAATTACCGGGCGATCGCTCAACCCCTCAGCCACAGCCTCATTCCCCGGGGTGGACCTTCAGTATGATGATCACATGATGATCACGACTAAAAGATAACAACTTTTTGCAATTTCAAAACATTAATTCGTTAAAATTGATAGGCTCAAGGATAAGAGAAAAATATCTATGAAAGCCATGATTCTGGCAGCGGGTAAGGGTACCCGAGTCCGTCCGATTACATACACCACCCCCAAACCGATGATTCCCATCCTGCAAAAACCAGTGATGGAGTTTTTAGTGGAATTGCTTCGCCAGCATGGTTTTAACCAAATCATGGTCAACGTTAGCCACCTCGCCAACGAAATCGAAAACTATTTCCGGGATGGACAAAGATTTGGCGTGGAAATTGGCTATTCCTTTGAAGGTCGGATTGTTGATGGCGAACTCGTCGGGGAGGCACTCGGAAGCGCGGGAGGCATGAAGCGCATCCAAGACTTTAACCCCTTTTTCGATGATACCTTTATCGTGCTTTGTGGAGATGCTTTAATCGATCTGGACTTGACGGAGGCAGTCCGGTGGCACAAAGAAAAAGGCTCGATCGCCACCATCGTCATGAAATCTGTCCCTCGGGAAGAAGTCTCCAGTTATGGGGTAATTGTTACGGACGAAACGGGCCGCGTCAAGCAGTTCCAAGAAAAACCGTCCGTAGAAGAAGCCATGAGTACCAACATTAACACGGGTATTTATATTTTCGAGCCGGAAGTGTTGAACTACATCCCCTCGGGCCAAGAATATGATATCGGGGGTGAACTCTTCCCCCAACTGGTTGAAATGGGTGCTCCGTTCTACGGCATTGCGATGGATTTCCAATGGGTGGATATTGGCAAAGTGCCGGACTATTGGCGCGCCATTCGCGGAGTGTTAAACGGAGAAATCCAAAATGTCTCGATTCCCGGCAAAGAACTCATTCCTGGGGTTTACACTGGCTTAAATGTCTCGGTTAACCTGGATAAGGTTGATATTAAAGGGCCGGTCTACATTGGGGCCATGACCCAAATTGAAGATGGGGCCAAAATTATTGGGCCTTCGATGATCGGGCCCAGTTGCCGAATTTGCAGTGGCGCAACGGTGGAAAATAGCGTAATTTTTGAATATTCTCGCTTAGGTCCAGGGGTGCGCTTAGTGGACAAACTGGTGTTTGGGCGCTACTGCGTGGATAAAACAGGTGCATCCATTGATGTCCAAGCAGCGGCCCTGGATTGGTTGATTACAGACACTCGTCAGGCGATTCCTGTGAATACCCCCGAGGAAGGCAGAGCGATCGCCGAACTCCTCGAAAGCGAAGGTCGTCCTTAGCATCCCTCGTAGTCTTTTTTTAGAAACCGGGTTTTCTACAAACCACTCCAGTTCTCATCTCCCTGGGGGGGAGAACACCCGGTTTCTGTTCCCGTACCCCAGTTCAAACTAGGGTCAGAGGTCGTTACACTTTATGTCGTTACACTTTATGTCGTTAAATAAGTGTAACGACCCAAACATCGCTCGTAATTTTGCAGCAATCGTTGGGATTCTTGCAAGGTAATATTCCCCTCTTTTAACGCTTGTTCCGTCTGTTTGCGGATACTCTCAATCATGTCTTCAGAATCATATTGCACATAGCTGAGGACTTCTTTCATCGTATCCCCCTTGACCACGTGTTCGATTTCATAGCCTTTTGGGGTCAGCTTAATATGGACCGTATTGGTATCCCCAAACAAATTATGAAGATTGCCCATAATTTCCTGATAAGCACCGCCGAGAAACATTCCTAAATAGTAGGGTTCATCAGGTTTGAGGCGATGCAATTCCAGAACGTGCTTGACATCGAGGAGGTCAATGAATTGGTCGATTTTACCATCACTATCACAGGTCAAATCCGCGAGAGTACCCCGTTCAGTGGGTTTTTCATCTAAGCGATGAATCGGCATAATCGGAAATAACTGGTCGATCGCCCAACTATCCGGTGCCGATTGAAACACCGATAAATTAATGTAGTAGATGGAGGCCATGATTTTTTCCAACTCCTCCAAATCATCCGGGACATAATCCACATCCCGAACGATCGCCTGAATTTTCCCACAACAAGCCCAGTAGAGTTGTTCCGCCCTGGCCCGTTCCCGCAAACTCAAGTAGCCGAAATTAAATAAGCTAATCGCCTCCTCTTTAAATTGGATGGCATCGTGATAGGCTTCTTGGTAATTTTCAGATTTAATCGAGTGATAGGTATCTGACAGATTCCGCAGAATCAGATGTTCTTTTTCCGTACTCGGTTCCGGGGGTTGAATCGAGACATCACTGGTACCGAGGACATTAAAAATTAACACCGACTGATGGGAGGCGATCGCCCGTCCACTTTCACTAATCAGCGTCGGCATTGACACCTGACCTTCTTCACAGGCTTCCTTCACTTCCGCCACAATATCATTGGCGTAGTTTTGCATATTGTAGTTTTTGGAAGCATGGAAATTGGTTTTAGAACCATCATAATCGACGCCTAAACCGCCGCCAACATCCAAATACTTCATATTGGCCCCCAACTTCGCCAATTCTACATAAATCTGGCTGGCTTCGCGGATGGCATCTTTAACCTTGCTAATGGCGGAAATTTGCGAACCAATATGGAAATGGAGCAACTGGAGGCAGGAGAGCATATCAGCGGCAGCGAGTTGATCGACCGCATGGATGATTTCGGGAATGGTCAGACCAAATTTAGCGCGATCGCCCGAGGAACCGCCCCAGCGACCAATCCCTTTGCTCATCAATTTTGCCCGCACCCCGACGATCGGCTGAATCCCCAGGTTTTTTGCGGCAGCAATCACCATCTCCACCTCTTCCAACTGTTCGATCACCACGATCGCCCGTTGACCCAGACGCTGGGCTAAAATGGCCGTTTCGATGTATTCCCGGTCTTTGTAGCCATTACAAATCACCAATGCACCCTCGGTTTTCAGCGTCGCGAGGGCAATCATCAGTTCCGGTTTAGAACCCGCTTCCAGGCCAAATTGATGGGGTTGACCGAAGCGAACTAAATCCTCAATCAGATGGCGTTGTTGGTTGCACTTGACCGGAAACACCCCCCGATAGACCCCGGGGTACTTGTAGCGAGCGATCGCCTTAGAAAAGCAAGCATTCAACCGCTCGATCCGGTCTTCTAAAATATCCGAAAAGCGAATCAGCAGGGGTAAATCCAGATTGCGCTGTCCGAGGGCCTGGACCAGTTCCAGCAAATCCAAAGAACCGCCGCGATCGCCCCGGGGAGATACCGTCACATGACCGGCCGCATTAATCGAAAAATAAGGCTCTCCCCACCCTGTAATCCGATACAGTTCCTCACTCTCCTCAATCGTCCAAGGTTGCGCCTGCTTAGAGGGATGCAACACAATTGGGGCGATCGCCCCTGACCCCCTGTCTTCCGTCCCGTTCCCATCCGTCGAGTTTTCCCCGAGGTTGGTCTCGGCGATATTTGGCTTAACTCCCATAATTTCTTCGCGGCCTTGCAACAACGCGCTCCCAGTCCATTCAATCGTTAATTTTTATCCCGCCAAGGGATGTCATGCAGCGCTCCCCTTCCCTGGATTAACCGGGGTGAATCCGGCCTCAACCGGCAGAATACAATAGCGCTCTCATAACCGTGGATGTTAGCATATTGCACGAAAACTCGTGTATTTCAGATAACACCGAACCGATGAGTTGAGAAATTGATTGGGGTTCAGACCTGGAGGAGGGAACGTTCTGAGATAGGCTTAAAGGGTGATAGTTGTTAATCGTCAAGTGCTAGGAGATTGGTTTGGAACGGACATTTATCGCAATCAAGCCCGATGGAGTCCAACGCAAACTCATCGGGGAAATTATTCGGCGGTTTGAAGCCAAAGGGTTCACCCTGGTGGGACTGAAAATGATGAGCGTGCCTCGGGAGTTGGCCGAAAAACATTACGAGGTTCATCAGGAAAAAGCGTTCTTTCCTGGGTTAGTGAAGTTCATCACCTCGGGTCCATTGGTGGCAATGGTATGGGAAGGAGATGGAGTGGTTTCCTCCGCTCGAAAAATCATTGGCGCAACCAATCCTTTGACCGCTGAACCCGGGACGATTCGCGGAGACTTTGGCGTGAGTGTCGGACGCAACTTGATCCACGGGTCCGATGCGATCGAAACTGCGGCCAAGGAAATTAGCCTATGGTTTACACCGGAAGAACTGGTGAGTTGGGATTCAGCGATGGCAGGCTGGCTTTACGAATAGAGGCGATCGCCGCTTTTATTCTGAAGCCAAGACCTTGAAACTCCAGGACTAAGCGTTAAGAATTAAGAATTTCCCTGGGTGAATTCTTAATTCTTCTCAACGCTTAGTCCTGGATGACTTCTTCCTTTTCCTGGATGGGAGCCACCGCCTCTGCATCGTGACTCGTGGCAGATTCAACGGCATTTTCGAGTTCAGTCTCTGGCTTTCTGAGGGAAAATCCCCAGATAAATAACACCACAATCGAGGAAATCAAGAACCATTCCGGCAGGATGAAATCGGCGTCAAACACGCGCAGCAGCAGACGCAATCCCACCAAGCCTACGGTAATATAACCCGCATCTTCCAGGTGAACATATTCATCCAACCACCTGATAAATAATCCAGCCATAAACCGTAGAGCAACAATGCCAATGGTTGCGCCGGTCACAATCAGCCAAATTTCTGAGGAAACAGCAATGGCGGTGGTGACACTATCCAACGAAAAGGCCAAATCTGTCATGGCAATGATTGGAATCGCTTGCCACAAGGAATTGTATTTCGGGCCACTCCGCTGATTGTCTTCCCCGTCTGAGGACGTAAAATACTGAAAGACTAACCACAACAAATAAAGCGCTCCAATGAGCTGGAACTGCCAAAAGTTGATCACCCAAGTGGCGGTAAAAATCAACGCTATCCGGAGGATAAAAGCAGCCAATAGCCCAAAATTGAGAGCCTGACGCTGGATCTTCGGTTCCGGTAATCCTTGGGCAATCGATGCTAGGGCGATCGCATTGTCTGCCGAGAGCACCGACTCCAACGCTACTAAAATCAGCAGCAGGAAACCTGTTTCAATTCCGATATTATGGGGATAAAAATCACTAAATCGGTCTAGCATTAACGAAAATTTTTCCTTGATAGCGGTCACGCAGGGAAACCGAACCCATCATTCGGCCATGATTTTCCCTCTTTTTGCCTTGGAGTCTCGAAACGCCCTCCTCTGACGAGGGACTTGGGCCGATGAAGCCCTCTGTGGGAGTCGAGAGCAGCTTGCCCGTTGCGGCAACCTCGGGCAAAATCGGGGGCAATCACTTGGGCTGGAATGATCAGCGGTCTTCAATCAGCTTAACCTTTTATTACAAGTTTCAGTACACCGGATCTCCCGTTTCCCGGAATAAATTTAGCCTGATCCCTCTGGTTGAGAGTCCTGTTGAGTCCCGAGAGGCAGTAAAATGGCAGAACTATTTGTTGCATATTGTAACAATGGGTTTCCTCACGGCACGAAATAGCCGAAAGTAGTTAAAAATATCTAATTATCAAGGAGGTCTGAATTATGGGAATCTCTGAAACCCAAGTCCTAGTGGCACTGGTTGTTGCTTTAATTCCGGGAATCTTAGCCTTCCGTCTGGCAACCGAACTGTACAAGTAAGGTTGTCCCAGTCCAACGGCTTAGGGCCGGTCGAGGACCCTTGCCTCCAGTAAGGGTCCTTGACCGGCTCTTAATTTGGGAACTTGTTTCCGAAATCAATGCCAGAAAACAAAATAGCCAATCAGGATCCCCTAACCGGGTTAATCTGGGGGATGATTTGAGGGTTGAGGAATTTTCTGCAAGCTTTTTTCAGAAAAAAGTCTTAAGGTAGGCGGTTGAGATCTAAACAAGGGAGTAGAATTCAGGTGGGATACGCGCTCGTCCTGCCGCGCAACCACAAAGCCCGGTTTAGATCCGGTAACTGCTTTTTTTTGAATTGAAACTGATATTTCAGGCAAGGTAAGGGATAGTCACTCTCATGAATGCAATTCAACCCTCAACGCCCCATTTAATACCTGTGGAAACGCGACGTCCAAAAAGACGCGGGTTGTCGCAACAGCACCAACGGCGTCATCTTTACCGGGCGATCGCCGCTGAAACTACGGTGAAGTTAGCCGTCAATGCGGTGCTTTCGGTGGTTGCCGTCTCTGCGGTAATCACCCTGCTTCCGTATCAACAGTCTCGGCAGCAAGATTTACAGGATATTCGGGCTGAAGTCAACCATGTTGAAACCCGCGTGAATCGCTTGCAATCTGAACTGCAACGGTTGATGGCTCCGGAACAAGCGACGAGTATTATGGAAGAACACAGCTATCGGGTCGATCCCAATAAGATTCAAATTGTGATTGATAAATAAGCCGACTGCCACAGTGAAGCGTTAACCCCTCAACAAGGCGGGTAGGCAGAGTAAGAGCAGGCTTTCAAACAGAGCATAACCGTGGCATCTTTTGCCGGTTATGCTTCCCTAATGGTTTTTATCCGAGGAAGTAGGATGAGGGCGATGATTGAGACTCTGGCTTAGGAATGGGGATCAGTTTCGGAAGAACCAATCAGTTCATGAATCCAATTTTTGACCAGCGATCGCAACCGGGTGGAAACCTCAGCGGATGAAGCGGTAGACTCAGGCAAAAATTCTAAAGCGCGTCGATAGTCGGCGATCGCCGCATTCCATTCTCCCATCACATGATAAGTCCGGCCTCGTTCAGCAAAGATATGCCCTTCAATTTGCCCGAGTCCCAAAGCTATCTCAAAATTCTCGATCGCCAATTCATAGATTTCCATTTCCCGCAACGTGATCCCCTGATTGATCAGCGCCCGCACGTTAAACGGATTCAGGTCGATCGCCATGTCATAGTCCAAAGTTGCCTCTACGCGCAACCCTAAAGCGGCATAGCAATTACCCCGATTGTTGTAGGCTTGGGACAGTTGAGAATCTAGCTCGATGGCATGGTTATAATCAGCCAGGGCTTTCTCATACTCCCCACTTTGGAAGTACATCAACCCGCGATTGTTGTAGTCAATGGCACTGGCGAGATTCTGAGAGACTAACGAACTCAGCAGGGCGATCGCCCCGGCATAGTCTCCCCGTTGAACCGTCAAACTTGCTTGTTGACGTAACTGCTGCGGGGATAACCCTGGGGACCCTAACGCCACCCCACTGGGGGAGGGTCCTTCCCAGGTAGACCGGCGCTGGCGTTTGCTCCTTGCAGGCCCCTTGACCAGACCAGACCCTTGATTGGCCAAAGCCGAATCCGGAGTGCAGGGATAGCTATTTCTATGTTGTTGATGACCAAAAAAGCCAGGATTCATACTGTTTCATCCTCTTCCATAACCCACTAGAATCACCTTACCGAGGTCCTCTCCAAGTTGGCTTTGCGGATGTGTCACTTTTCAATCCGGATCGGATCGTCCAGGGTTAGGGAGTGCGACTTGTCCGAGTCAAACCGGCGTCTAGCACTCCCGAACGGGTTAAGGCGATCGCCCCTAAACCAGGGATTTTCAATCCATTGAATGGTTTAGACCCTTAAACCGCCTCCGGTGGTTCAAATTAGACAAATGACGGCCCTGCCCAGGTACAGCCGAGTCGCTGAAGCGCCCGCTGGATCTGGACAACTGCCCCAACCCTAGTGCACACCTGCCACCACATTGGGATCAATGAGTAAGTCCAATGCCGCTTGATATTGGCGATCAAACTCCGTTGCCAAGCGATCGCGCGATATCGGATCTAATGCCACCTCTTTATCCGGAACGATCCCCAACTTATGGATATCCCGGTGATTTGGCGTTTCGTACTTCGCCACGGTTACTGCTAATCCCGAACCATCGGCTAAGTCAAATAGGGACTGAATCAACCCCTTGCCAAACGTTTTTTCTCCCACCAACAAGGCCCGTCCATTATCCTGTAGAGCACCGGCCAGAATTTCACTGGCGCTGGCAGTCCCGCGATCGACTAACACCACTAAGGGATCATCGGTCAGTGCTTCATCCATCGCTTCAAAACTGCCCACTATGCCTTGCCGGTTCACTGTATAGACTATCGTACCTCCATCGAGCCACAGTCGGGCAATTTCTATCCCCGCTTGTAAGAGTCCCCCCGGATTACTCCGTAGATCGAGAATGTAGGCATCCGCCCCTTGCTCCTCAAACGCCTGCACCGTCTGGGCAATTTCCGTTGCGGCATTGGCGTTGAATTGACTCAGCCGAATGTAGCCCACGGAACGACCATCGGGGGTGGACTGCAATTTTGAGGTGACGGGGTTTAAGGCAATCAACTCCCGGACTAGAGGAACCTCTTCTACCGCTTGAGTTTCGGCTCGCCTAATGGTGAGGGTCACTGTGGTTCCAATGGGGCCGCGCATTCTAGTTGCCGCTTCATCTAAGGTTAAACCCACCGTAGAGGTGCCTTCAATTTTCAGAATGCGATCGCCCGGGAGCAATCCCGCTTTCTGACCCGGGGACCCATCAATCGGGGCAATCACGGCGACGGTTCCCGTTTCTTCATCTAGGGCAATTTGTAAACCCACCCCAGTTAACTCTCCCGAGGTATTGACTTGTAAACTTCGATACTGATCGGGTTTTAATAATCGGGTAAAGGGGTCATCCAAACTCGCGAGCATTTCTTGGATCTGCCCATAAGTTTCTTCGCGATTGGATAGGGGATGTTTCAGCGCCTTTTGCCGCACGAACCACCAATTTTGATGGTTAAAGCTCTCATCTACATAAGAGTAGTTCACGATCCGCCACGCTTGCGAAATCAACTGCTGCTCTTCGCTCAGGGCATAAGCCTCTGGCGTCCACCAGCAACAGGCAAGGGTAAATTGCAAGACCAATAACAGCCCTACTCGGAATACTCGTTTTGCCATAATGCCGATTTTGAAAGGTTGATCAAAGCTTATATCAAATTTTATGAGTCTAAAGGTATGAGCTAAAGTTACCCCAGTTTAGGGAATTTTGCTATCTAGCATTGGGAGGGTTGACAAGAAAGGGGTTCGGCGACGATCGGGAGGGCGATCGCTCTAACTCTAGATCCCACCCCTCTGGGCGATCTCTGACCCGGGGCGATCGGGCCAGTTGATACTGACCTTTTCTCATAAAACTAGCCCCCCACCTTCAAGGCTGATCCCCACCCCAATCCCTTGTACAGAAGGGCCTAGGGGAAAGGGATTAGCGGCGATCGTCAAAGGGACTTAGATTTATGAAAATAGTGTTTAGATTATGTTACATTTTGGAAGAAACGCATTAATCTTTTCGGAACGCTTGCTGCAATGTTTTCCAAAGACGTAACGAACTCCAAAACATACCAGTGGTTTGAAGAGCGCCTCGAAATTCAGGCGCTTGCTGAGGACATCACCAGCAAGTACGTCCCTCCCCATGTCAATATCTTCTACTGCTTGGGCGGGATTACCCTAGTCTGCTTCCTCATCCAATTTGCCACTGGGTTCGCGATGACCTTCTATTATCGCCCCACCGTTACCGAAGCCTTTTCCTCCATCCAGTACCTGATGACTGAGGTCAACTTCGGCTGGCTCATCCGTTCCGTCCATCGCTGGTCCGCCAGTATGATGGTCCTGATGATGATTCTGCACGTGTTCCGAGTTTACCTAACCGGCGGTTTCAAAAAACCTCGGGAACTCACCTGGGTCACCGGCGTGATCTTAGCAACGATTACCGTCTCCTTTGGCGTAACCGGCTATTCTCTCCCTTGGGATCAAGTGGGTTACTGGGCCGTTAAGATCGTCTCTGGGGTTCCCGAAGCCATCCCTGTAGTCGGTTCTACCATTGTTGAACTGCTTCGCGGTGGTACCAGTGTGGGTCAAGGCACCTTGACTCGCTATTACAGCTTGCACACCTTCGTGTTGCCTTGGCTGATTGCCGTGTTCATGTTGCTGCACTTCTTAATGATTCGCAAGCAAGGTATTTCCGGTCCCTTGTAAAGAGATCCTTGTTTGACATTCATCACCCTGCGATCGCTGTATCCTTTTAGCAATTGCAGTCAAGACCTGCCGACCTTAACAATAAGGAGAGGATTCTCAAAGATGTCTATTTTGAAAAAGCCGGATCTGAGCGATCCGAAGTTGCGGGCTAAATTGGCAATGGGGATGGGCCATAACTATTATGGCGAACCCGCTTGGCCAAATGACCTGCTGTATGTCTTCCCCGTAGTTATTCTCGGGACGATCGCCCTGTGCGTTGGATTGGGTGTTCTCGACCCCGCAATGGTCGGAGAACCCGCTGACCCCTTCGCGACGCCCTTAGAAATTCTTCCCGAATGGTATCTGTGGCCTTCGTTCCAGATGCTGCGCGTTGTTCCTAACAAACTGTTAGGAATTGCCTTGATGGGTGCGATTCCCGTTGGTTTGATGGTTATTCCCTTTATTGAGAACGTCAACAAATTCCAAAACCCCTTCCGTCGTCCTCTGGCTACGGCAGTGTTCCTGTTTGGGACTTTGTTCACCATCTGGTTGGGAGTCGGCGCAATCATGCCGATCGACAAGTCTCTGACTCTCGGTCTATTCTAAATTTTTCCCGGTTCAATTCCTGGTCAAATTAAATATAGACGCCCATGCGTTTCTCAGCTTTACAATTGTACTCCTGAGATGAAGCAAGGGCGTCTTTTCACATTTTAGGTCAATAAAAACCCCCAGCCTAAAGGCTGGGGGTTTTTATTGATTTCTACACTTGTACTGATGCTTGAGAAGCGGATGGGATGTTTATCTTATCCCTTTTCTCCGGTGTCATGAGTTTGCCATTCATCAATGGCAAACTCTAACGTTTGACCCTGGGAACTGCCAAATTTGAGTAAAATTCCTGATTCTAACTTCACTTCCTGATGGTGGACTTTTTGCCAGCCATCACTACTTTTAATTAAGGTTCCATACCGAGAAAAGTCCCGCAGAAAATAAGCGGGGACCGAACCTGTCCCAGACATATCCCGATAAAAAATTTCGGCGTGTCGTTGGGAAACCCACCGTTCCTGAATCACGAGGTCATTCTGAGACCGACGCCCCACGCGCATGAGGCCCCCGCGAATCGGCCAGACTTGATTGCTGATATCGAGCGATCGCAAATAAGCCAGACTAATTAAAGGCCGAATCCCCGAAGGCGTGTTCTCCGGGAGTTCCGTCTCCAGATAATCCAGGGGTTGGATTAATTCCCCATTAAACTCCGGATGCATATAAAGGACCGGCAAGGTCCAGGCGGGTTGATTAAATTTATAAACCGTTAATAACTGTTGTCGGGCGACTGCCACAGCGCGATCGATAGACATTCGGTCCGCCAAGGCGCTGGTAAAAGCTTGAATAAAACTTAACGCCTCTTCATCAGTAATCGAGTCGCGCATTCCCAATACTGCCGGGACGCCATGATGAATCAGGACCTCGGCGAGACTACTGCGCGGAATCGCTTGTTCATTCTGGCGATCGCTTTGAGCACCCCAACAAGCATTAAACAGCGCTAAAGTCACTTCTGAGCGGACCAGCACTTGAGCCAATTCCGTCCCACTCAGGGGAGTTCCCGTTCTTAATAATAACTGACCCCCCGCAGGCGCACAGATGCCGTGACCTGCATAGAAGAAAATATTATAATTTCCCGTTTCCAGAGTTTCGATTAGTTCACTGGGTGTGGGTTGGATTAAGGTATCTACATGGCAAGATACCGGCAGGATATTGTCACTGCCTTGACGGTTGCGATCGCTCTGTTCCAGGACCTGCGCTAAGGCATTCGCTTCTTTTTGCAGTTGCAGGCGGTTTTCCGGTTGGGAGGAATCACCGGGGGTTTCGACTTCTTCCCCTAAGACTAATAAAATTTTTAAAGCTTGCGCGGTGCAACGAATCGCTAGGGGGTCTACATCACTGGTCGTCCGGCTAAATCGTAATTGGGGATTGAGGCAAATGGTGGGTTTACCCGGACGGGGTTGCATCAGTTCCCAAGGCAACGCGATCAGTTCGGGGTCCCGAATTTCTAACTGGATCCGCAGAGGTCGGTCCTGACCCATTGCGATCCCCATGCTTTGGGCGTAGCTATTTTGAAGCGCCTCCCCAAATAGCCAATCCCAAAGCTGGAGTCCTAACTGCTGCATCAGGCGAGCACTGTAACTGGCTGGAGACTTACTGCTGCTGGGGTTGAGCAGGGACAAGGCATTGTCTTGGGATGAAGGCAGCAGATTCCAGACTGAGGGCAAGGGCTGTAGGGAAAATAGCTGATGCCACGCTTGCCAGGTTTGGGTGAGGCTATCGGGCCAGGGACAGTCATAATGAACATAGCCACCGGGATAGGGGGCTTTGAGAACCCAGATGGCAAAGTGTTTTGCATCAGAGTTGGTATTTAAGGGCGCGATCGCGATGCTCAGGCAAGGAATCTCAGACCAAGACATTCAGAACACTGGCTCTAATGTGAAAGGGGCTTTTAACCAGTGTATCTGTTCTGGGGTGATGATGTTACATTGAGGGATATTCGCTCGGGATTACAGCAATATCCCCCGCCCTTTGTATGAAATAGTGTGATCCAGTGTTTGGATTAACCCTATCAAGGTGATTGATCGCGGGGGATACACCGATTATCAAGACTCCTTCCCGAGATGCTGAACCAGCTAATCGGTTGAAGCAATGGGAATGCTTGGCACAATGAGGTTGCCATCCCATTAAGAAAGTGTTGACCCTGAATTAAAGTTGAGTGCAAGGTTATTAAAATAACACCCCCGGTGATTTATGCCGAAAAATTTTCTAATTCAGAGACGGCATAACGGGCGATCGCCAAACTTAGGCGGGCTTTTTCAATCTCCGATAAGTTTGACCAGGTTTTCTCGCTCATGGTGGTTACCGTAGAGTCGAGGGATTCGCCTCGCATAGCGTAGGCAAAGGGTCGGGCTAAAACCTGTAAATCTTCCGGGGTCCATTGCGGCAGCAGTTCGCTGACACATTGGACTAATCGTTGAGCCATCGGGGTTGTGGTCGAGGTTAGGGTTTGAGCGCGTTGGGCGATCGCCTCTAACCAGTCCGAAGGAACTTGTGTCCCAAACTTTTGCAGTAAAGTAGCTCTAACGCTCTCCACTGCGGAGGTTTCCGAGGGATTGGCGGACCAGAGTCTCTCGAAAGCGGCGATCGCTGTTTGTGCTTGGGGTGCGAAGTCGGCTTCGTCATCCAACCACAAGGGGGCTTCAGCCGCTTCGACGCTGGCAAAATAAGCCTCCGCTTCGATCGCACTCGGGTTCCAAGGATAAGGAACTTCGGTTTGGGTTAGTAGATCTAAGAGTTCTAACTCCAGATGAGATGGAGAATATTCTCCACATTCGAGATCACGGGCTTGATTTGGCATGACAATGATGCTCCTGGTGAGTGCATGGATGGATATGCTTTGATATCGCTAGCTACAATAGCGGTTCTCTCCGTTCCGCAATCGGTGAGGGGATCGCTGGATAGGCATTTTTCTTTCACACCTTCTTTGCATCTTCTTTGCTTTACCTTTCTTCACCTAGTCGGCAATTTTTGGCTAAATTCTGACTGAGAAGGGTAAATTTTCAGCAGAGAAAAAACCTAAAACAAATATGAAGGCAGATTAAACGCTGAATCTGCCAGAAAAAAGACCGATGAGGAGGACGGCGGTGGTTCTATTCAGAGGAAGGGTTTCGGATCTGGCAAGAGTGGCGATCGCCGGCGGGACTTTTGAGGGGCCCTGGACTTCTAGCTAGGGATGGGAAGCCTGAGAACAAGCCAGCCGATTCTTTGACTATAGCGAACCTTGCAGTATTCTGACAATGGATCCGACGCCTGAGCCTCCGATGTGCGATTCTGGCCCCTTCTCCTGTGCGCGATGCGCGTAAGCGATGTCCCCCGGCTTCACATCTTGCTCCCTAAGAGTACACAATTTAAATAGCGAACCGCTTACTGCCAAAGAGCATAACTCGTCTCAATCAGCAATCAAGCGGGGGTCAGTCTTTTTGGAAAAATTAGTAACTCTAACTCACTGCCGAGCCCAGAACTTTATTCTATAATAAACTGGAAAGTCAGGCCGAGAATCCTTAAGCATTAATCAAGCGGTGAAACTGAAAGGATGTCTGCCATTTGCTTCAAGTCGGGGTGTAAGTTAGCAATAATCAAGGCAATTTTGCCCAAAACACTGCTTTAGGAATAAGCGATTGTCTTAAATAGAAAGGGTATGAGCAAAATATTAGTCATTGAAGATACAGCGGAAATTCTGAATAACATCCTCGATTTTCTGGAAGCTGAAGATTTTGAAGGAAGTGGGGCTACCAATGGACGGGAAGGGGTTGAACTGGCAAAATCCGAGGGGTTCGATCTGATTATCTGTGATATTATGATGCCCGAACTCGATGGGTATGGGGTATTACAAGCATTAAGAGCGGATCCGAATACCGTCAATATTCCCTTGATTTTTTTGACGGCAAAGGGTGATCGTTCCGATGTGCGTCAAGGCATGAATCTGGGGGCGGATGATTATCTGACAAAACCCTTTACTAAGAAGGAATTACTAGAGGCGATCGAAGCGAGACTCAAACGAACGGGACAGCAAACTGAACAGATTAAGAAAGTGTCAGAACAACTTAATCTCTTAGAAAAATTTGATTCTCTCACGGGTTTACCGAACTTGTCCAGATTAGAGGGAAAAGAGGGTTTATTGGAAGAGGCGATCGCCCAAAGTCAGGGCAGAAATCCCCTTGTTCCCTTCCTCCTCTTAGGGTTGGATAAATTTGCTCGAATTAATGATACTATTAGTTATGGAAAGGGTGACCTAATTTTACAACAGGTGGCCCGCCGCCTGATGGATTTTACTGAACGACTAAATGGAGTCGGTGCAGTTCGGATGGGGGGTGACGAGTTTGGAATTGTGCTACCTCCGGTGGCTGAGAAAGAAACTGCTGTAGCGATCGCCCAAAAATTATTACAAGAAATCGCTCAACCCTACCCGATTGAACGCAAATCCATTCCCCTCACCGCCTCAATCGGCATCGCCTTTTATCCCACTGTATCCAATGTGGAAGAACTCCGCAGACAAGCCAGGGTAGCAATGGGTGAAGCCAAGCAATCCGGGGGCAATTCCTGTAAAATCTATACCCGTCCCTTGTTTGGATTTGATACGGCTAAGGAGTTGGAACTCGCCTCGGATTTGCGGCGCAGTTGGGAGCAAAAACAACTGCAAGTCTTTTATCAACCCCGCATCGATCTTCGGAAGAAAAAAATTACGTCAGTTGCGGCAGTCCCTTATTGGGATCATCCGCGATTGGGACCGATTCCCCCCGCTAAAGTCATGTCTTTAGCCCAAGAAGTGGGACTGGTGCGTCAGATGAGTGAATGGATGTTACAAATCGCTTGTCAGCAGGGGAAACTCTGGCAAAATGAGGCAAAACTCTCGGTCCGAATCTCGACGAGTATCTCGGAACAATTGCTAAATGATGTAAATATCACCGAGATGATAATTGAGGCTTTAAAAAGTACGGGTCTCGACCCTCGGTATTTGGAATTAGAGATTCCAGCCGAGGCGATCGCCAATACCAAAAACCTGAATGCCCTAGGCTCTCAATTGCTCCAATTCAAACGGCTAGGATTGCACCTCACCATCGCCCAATTTGGCATCGTTCAAAGTTCCCTGAATTATCTGGGAAATTTGGGTTTGGATAGTCTCAAAATATCCCGGAGTTTGATTGGTAATCCCACTCAAAATGCTCCCCTTCTCAATGCCATTATCCAAATGGCCCACGGCATCAATTTAAGGACAGTCGCTGATGGGGTGGAAACCGAAGCTCAAGTTAATCTGTTGAAGAAACAAAAATGTGATGAAATTCAACAAGAAACAGCGGTTTCTGAACGGGAAATTAGGCGATTGTTCGGCAAACGATAAAGACCCAATCACCCCTGTGTTCCTTTACAACCAATCGTGACAACCCGGAATTCAACAATGCCCGTTCTTTCTCCTGAATTGCAAAAAAAACTAGCAACTCCCCTAAAAATTGGTCAGGTTACGGTTAAAAGTCGGGTCTTGCAATCCCCCCTATCTGGCGTGACAGATTTAGTCTTTCGTCGTCTGGTCCGTCGCTACGCGCCAGACTCGATGATGTACACTGAAATGGTGCAAGCGAGCAGTTTGCACTATCTGCGGGAAGTTCCTAAAATTATGGAAGTGGACCCCAATGAACGTCCGATTAGTATTCAACTCTTTGACTGTCGCCCAGATTTCTTAGCGGAGGCGGCAGTGATGGCGGTGGCAGAAGGGGCCGATACCATTGATATTAATATGGGCTGTCCGGTGAATAAAATTACCAAAAATGGCGGGGGTTCTTCGTTGTTACGGGACCCCAAAACTGCCGAGGCGATCGTCCGTGCAGTAGTCAAAGCGGTATCCGTCCCCGTGACGGTGAAAACCCGCATTGGTTGGTCGGATCAGGAGATTAATATCCTTGACTTTGCCAAGGGAATGGAGGATGCGGGTGCGGCGATGATTACCATTCATGGTCGGACTCGGGACCAAGGATATCATGGCAGTGCCAAGTGGGAGTGGATTCGACGAGTTAAAGAGGTGCTTTCGATTCCGGTGATTGGGAATGGGGATATTTTTTCGGTGGAAATGGCGGTGCGCTGTTTGGAGGAAACAGGGGCGGATGGGGTGATGTGTTCCCGGGGGACCTTGGGGTATCCGTTTTTAGTGGGAGAGATTGACCATTTCCTGAAAACTGGGGAGGAGTTGTCTGCACCTACCCCGATTGAGCGATTGGAATGTGCGAAGGAGCATTTACGCGGGTTGTGGGAGTACAAAGGCGATCGCGGAGTGCAACAGGCGCGAAAGCATTTGACTTGGTATGTGAAAGGGTTTTACGGTGCCGGAGAGCTACGGGATCAGTTGGCCCGGGTGGAGTCAGTGGCCCAGGGATGCGAGTTAATCGATCGCGCGATCGCCCAAGGGATTAAACACGAATCTCAGAGGTCCTGAGACCAAATCGGGGTCCGCAATCGTCCCCTTTATGGCATTCTCCCGAATATAGAGTCTCCCACGGCGGAGATCTATACCCACATCGGACCGATCGCTCTGAGTTAATCCGCAACATTGCTCAGGCGTCGCAGATTCAGCACATCGCTGATTTGTCGAATTTGGTTAAAGGTGCGTTCGAGTTGGTGGTGATCGCAAATATCGATCCCCAGTTCGATGGTTGCTGGTTTACCCATATAAGTTTTCACGTTGGCGCTGCGGACGTTGACATTGTTATCTTTCAATCGAGACAAAATGTCGTTGAGTACCCCGACGCGATCGAGCACTTGGATTGAAATCTCAACGGGATAGCTTTGAGGACGACCCTCGGAGCAATCCGTGGGATTCCAGTTGACGGGGACGAGGCGATCGCCGGGAATCCCGTGAACGTTGGAACAGCCTTGGCGGTGAATGGAAATCCCCCGATCTCCCAGGGTGACAATCCCAATAATGGCTTCTCCGGGGATCGGTGTACAACATCGAGCCAGATGATAAACTAATCCCTCGACTCCGGCGATCGGGTGTTTCCCTTTCGTCTGTGCTGGGGGAAGAGAGGCCCTGACGGTGACTCCGGGCAGTAACAAGGGCTGAGTCTGTGCCAAGGTTTGGCGATCGGTGACTTCACCCCGCAGGCGATGGACCACTTGATTGATGGTGAGTTCTCCATAGCCGACTGCGGCGAGTAAATCCTCCACACTGTGGTAATTGCAGCGTTGAGCCACTTGCAGCATTTGTTCCGATTTGAGCAAGGATTCAAATCCATTTTTGCCCAATTCTTTTTCCAACATATCCCGACCCCGTTGGACATTCTCATCGCGATGCGATCGCTTGTACCACTGGCGAATTCGGGTTTTCGCTGTTGTCGTAATGGCGAAATTCAGCCAATCTAAACTCGGATGACAATTTTTCTGAGTGAGAATCTCGACGATATCCCCATTATTTAAGGGCGTATCCAAAGTAACCAATCGCTCATTCACCCGCGCCCCAGCACAATGGTTGCCGACTTCTGTATGAATTCGATAGGCAAAATCCACGGGTGTTGCCCCTTGTTTTAGAGAGATTAAATCCCCTTGAGGGGTGAAGACATAGACATCTTCATCGAATAAATTATCCTTAACATTTTCGAGATATTCTTGAGCATCTTTGAGGTCACTTTGCCATTCCAATAGCTGCCGTAACCAAGTAAATTTCTCATCATCGTTATTAAGTTTACTGTGGCTGGAGCCGGTTTCTTTATATTTCCAGTGGGCTGCGATCCCGTACTCGGCAACGTGATGCATTTCTACGGTGCGGATTTGCACTTCAATGGGCCTGCCTGTGGGTCCGAGGACGACGGTATGCAAGGATTGATAGCGGTTGGGTTTAGGTAGACCGATATAGTCTTTGAATCGACCGGGTAGCGGACGGAAGGCATCATGAGCGATCGCCAGGGCTCGGTAGCATTCTTCGCTTTTTTGGACGAGAATTCTCACCGCTGCGACGTCGTATATTTCTTCAAATTTTTTGTTCTGGCGCTGCATTTTTTGATAGATCCCGTACAGATGCTTGGGACGTCCACTGACTTCGGTGCAACCGATCCCCAGTTCTTCCAAGCGCATTCGCAGGGTTTCGGTGACTTTATTCAGGCGGGTTTCGCGGTCGATCCGTTTTTCGGCGACGAGATCCTGCATCTGGCGGTAGGATTCGGGTTCGAGATATTTAAAGGCTAAGTCTTCCAGTTCCCATTTAAACCGCCCGATCCCCAGACGATTGGCTAGGGGTGCAAAGATTTCGCGGGTTTCCAGGGCGATGCGCTGTCGCTTGACATCGGCGAGGGACTCTAGGGTTCGCATATTATGCAGGCGATCGGCGAGTTTCACGACGATTACTCGGATATCTTTAGCCATTGCCAGAAACATCCTGCGGAAGTTCTCTGCTTGCCTTTCGGTTTTGCTGGAAAAGTTAAATTTGGAGAGTTTGGTGACGCCTTCGACGAGTTGGCGGACTTCTTCCCCGAAGCGTTCTTCGATTTCTTCTAAGGTAACTTCGGTATCTTCGACGACATCATGCAAAAACCCAGCGGCAATCATGGCACTGCTGCCACCGAGTTCCCGCAGGAGTCCGGCAACGGCGATCGGATGGATGATATAAGGTTCGCCGGATTTGCGCCGCTGACATTCATGGAGTTGATAGGCAAATTCAAAGGCGCGACAGATCAGGGAGTTATCGTTCTGGGATAGGTCTGGATAGGCTGAGTCTGGAGAGTCGTTATAGGAGATTAAGCAGGTTTGCAGCCATTCGGGAATCTCGACATCAAAGGAGCAGGTTGGAGCAACGGGGTTCATAATCATAAGACTGTCTGAAGGATTAATAATGGGGTGGGCTTGAGAAGATTTATCAATTTTAGGGCATTTATTGTATCTTCAGATACAGAAACACCTGAAATAAGGAGATACTGGCTGAGGGTGCAGGGTCCCTCTTGCCCTCTGGGCCAGAATACATACCGGGCAAGAGACTCTGCATCGCTCAGGCTTGCAATTTATATCTAAGTTAAAGTTTTATTAAATTGTACGGATTGCCTACTTTATTAATATAGACAAATTTCTTCAACTTATGCTGCCGGATGTTCATGTCCAGTGTTATCAAAATTTGATGCAAGCACTAAAGCAATTGACGGAAATGGCCAATACACCGAATCCGGATCAAGCGACGGTGCGAGCCAGTACACTTGAAATGCAACAAATTTTTCAGGCTCAAATCTTGAGCTTAGGGATGGAGGAGCTAGACCCGGGTATGGTGTCCCTGGTGCAGTCGTTTCAGACGGAACTGCATAAGCAGATCCGGTTATTGGTAAATGACGTGATGTTTTTAGGTTCGGCTCGACAAGCGCAGACTCTTGAGCGGCGTTGGATTGCTGTCCGCGATCGCCTGAAGAGTTGCATCGGCTACTGCGAAGCCATTTTGTCGATCCCCGCCCCGAATTAAGTTTCAGGGGCCAGGGTTAAGGTCCGGATTTGCCCTCCCCAATTCTGGATTGTCTAGCCCCAATTCATTCCAAGTCCCATTTTTGAAGGTGTAACCGGGAAAGAAAGAGCAATGCAATGCCCAAAAGATAAGAATGAGACCCTAGTCGATGGATTTTTGTCCGGGGATCTCCCCGTCAAGCACTGTGTGGATTGTCAAGGCAGTTGGATTTCCTCAACGGACTACGAGCCCTGGCGATCGCAGCAACGTCGGCAGATGATTCCCCCAACTTATGTGACTCGCGAAGTCGGCAGAGACTTCATTCCCCCTGAGACGGACATGAAAGCAGGATTATGTCCGGAATGTAATCGCTACCTTTCCCGTTCCAAAGTGATGGCAAAAAACCCGTTCTATGTGGAACGCTGTCCCAGTTGTGGCGGGTTCTGGTGCGATCGCGGGGAATGGGAAATCCTCGAAGAACTAGAACTCCATGATAGCCTAGAACAGATTTTTTCGGGGGAATGGCAAGCCCGAGTGCGATCGATCCTTCAATCCGAAAAAGAACGCGATGCCACCATCGACAAATTAGGCCCAGAAGTGGCAGAAATGGTCTTCCAACTCGCGGAAGTTCTCGAACAACACCCCAATGGCGATTTCGGCGTCGCCTATTTAATGCGGCGCTTTGATAAACCGCAATAAGGAGTCGTCCTCTTAGTTCGTAGTAACGACTTCAATCGTTCTCTTAGTTCGTAGTAACGACTTCAGTCGTACTCTTAGTTCGTAGTAACGACTTGCTGTCGTTTCATGCCTGAACCCGTGACACTCAACATGATCCGCTTAAGCGCCTGTGAAGAAACTGGAGGATCCGGACAGGGGTGCGTGACGAAAGCTGACGCTTTCGTCACGCGGTAACGACTGAAGTCGTTACTACAAACATGAACCCCATTTACCCCATCTCCCATCAAATAACCAACAACCAACAACCATGAATGACGCTTTATTTCGTGTAGAAAATCTGCGAGTTGCCTACCCTTCCGGACGTGGTGGGGGTGGGAGTGAGTCGGTTTGGGCGGTGAATGGGGTGTCCTTTACCCTGTCACCGGGGGAACGGATGGGACTGGTGGGAGAATCCGGCTGCGGTAAGTCTACCTTAGGACGCGCCGCGATGCGATTGTTGCCTCCCTCTAGCTTAGTCGAGGGAAAAGTGTACTTTAAGGGTCAGTCCGTCTTTGACTTGACCCCATCGGAGTTACGCCGGTTTCGGGGAGAAGCGGTGGCCCTGATTTTTCAAGACCCGATGACGAGGTTAGACCCCTTGATGACGATTGGAGATCATTGTATAGAGACCCTGAACGCTCATCAACCGAATTTAAGCCGAAAACAGGCTAAGGATAAGGCAGTTGCCACGTTAGAGGCGGTGAAGATTCCGGCAGCGCGATGGTCCCAATATCCTCATGAGTTTAGTGGGGGGATGCGCCAACGGGTGGCGATCGCCTTGGCCCTATTGCTAGATCCGAAGTTAATTGTCGCCGATGAACCGACCACCAGTTTAGATGTGACGGTTTCAGCAGAAATTTTACAGGAACTCACTCGCCTCTGTCGAGAGCGCGATTTGGCCCTGTTGCTGATTTCTCACGATTTGGCAATGGTGGGGGAATATTGCGATCGCATTGCGGTGATGTATAAAGGGGAAATGGTAGAAACCGGCAAAACTCAAGAGGTGTTGTTTAATCCGCAACATCCCTATACACAATCCCTCCTCAAAGCTGCCTTACATATTCAGGCGATCGACCCAGATGCTGTCCAAACCCCTCCCGACCTCAAATCCACTCCTCTGCTCTGTCTGAAAGACTTACAGCAACACTATACCCTAGAAACTAACTTACTTGATCGCTGGCTGTTAGGGAAACAAAACCAGACAATTAAAGCGGTGGATGGGGTCAATTTACAGATTTACAAAGGAGAAACTCTCGGGTTAGTGGGAGAATCGGGCTGTGGAAAAAGTACCCTCTCTCGCACGATTTTACAACTGGTGACCCCTACGGGTGGTCAAGTGGAATTTTTGGGTCAGGAACTCACCCAACTGTCCCGGCGGTCGATGCAGCAACAACGCAGACAGATCCAGATGGTGTTTCAAGACCCCCATGCTTGTCTTAATCCGATGATGACGGTAGGACAAAGCATTGCTGACCCCCTGTTTATTCATAATTTAGCGACTCCGCAGAAAGCTAAAGAATTGGTGATGCAGATGTTGGAACGGGTGGGTTTAACTCCGGCATCGGACTTTTATGAACGCTATCCTTCGGATTTGTCTGGGGGTCAACAGCAACGGGTGGCGATCGCCCGCGCTTTGATTACGCAGCCTCAGTTACTGATTTGTGATGAGCCGGTGAGTATGTTAGATGCCAGCGTCCAAACTCAGGTTTTGGAGTTGATGTTGGAGTTAAAGCAGGAATTTGACCTGACTTATTTGTTTATTACCCATGATTTGTGGGTGGCGCGGTTTTTCTGCGATCGCATTGCGGTGATGAATTCCGGGCAGATTGTAGAACTCGGCAACACCCGCGAGATTTTCACAAATCCTCAGCATCCCTATACCAAAACCTTGCTCGGTGCGGCTCCTCTGTTAGCCCGCACTTAATCCAAGTTGGAGCCAATGTTGCAGAAACTCGTCCTCTTCCGGCGATCGGGGGAGGGCGATTTTTAGGGCTTTTGACATAAGTATATTTGCTTGCCAAATAGCATGAATATATAAAGTTTTATGTAATTTTCACTACAAATTGAGAGGCGATCGGTCATAATTAAATCAGATACCCGAAAACCCTTATTGAATTCGAGGATGGCAAGCATCTGATCTGAGTTAACCCCGGATAGGATGGGAAGCCAGATAAAACCATGACACCTGAAATGATCAATAGCTTATGGATCCTGCTGGTCATAACGATGTTCAGCATCGTTTACTGCCCTTTACTCTGTTGGATTTTACCGGACAGAAGCGGCACCGCATAGGGAAAACCCCTCGTTCAAACTCCTCACCCACGGCAGCAAACCGTGGGATTGTTTTGGGAAGCTATCCTACTTTTTTGGCTCTAACTCGGATTCGTTTATAATCCGCAAACCAAGTCCCCTCTCGATACAATTGCGGTGACAGTTGAGTTTCGATATCGGCCAAAATTGCCCGTTGCGCTTCCTGGGGAATTTCAGCAAATAAGCTATTTCCAAACATGGCAATCCAATTTCTTAATCCATTTTCCCCATCTTCTAACGGAGTTGGACGGTCAAACAATTGGGAAAAATCTACCTCAAATCCTCTATTTTCTAACAGGGTGGTATATTCACTAATACTGGGAAAATACCAAGGAGTGAGCGTGATATCGAGGGGATAACCTGCCGATTCTATGTTAGAATAGCAAGCCTGAATAATTTGTTGAACATTTCCTTTCCCGCCAAATTCGGCGACAAATAATCCCCCAGGTTTTAAGGATTTAAAAATTCCTTCAATGACGTTTTCTGCCGCCTTCATCCAGTGGAGGGCCGCGTTGGAAAAGACTTTATCAAATTGTTCGGAAAAGTCTAATTTTTCTCCATTCTTGACTTCAAAGGTGAGGTGAGGATAGGATTGACGCGCTTGAGCAATCATCGAAATAGACTGATCTACGCCGATGACTTCAGCACCCTTGCTGGCAATTTGTTGGGCGAGATAACCTGTACCACAGCCTAAATCGAGGATGCGATCGCCGGTTTTAGGTTGCAAGAGTTCTAATAAATCGGTTCCATACTGACTGACAAATCCATGTTTGCGATCGTACAGTTCAGCATTCCATTCCGTTCGGTCTAATGGGGAAGAGGGCAGGTTCATCTACTTTCACCTTTATAACTCAATGTTTGTAGTAACGACTTCAGTCGTTCTTATCTTTGTTTGTAGTAACGACTTCAGTCGTTTCTTCAAGAAACATTCGCGGGAGGTCAAATCCCTGCAGTTCTTGCCACTCGTGCAAAATATCAGTTTCTAGGAACCCGGAAACGACTGAAGTCGTGACGTTGAACATTAGAGAAGAACGACTGAAGTCGTGACGTTGAACATTAGAGAAGAACGACTGAAGTCGTGACGTTGAACATGAATTAAATATTGTACTTCCTTGGGCCAAATTGTAGCGGTTGGCGGTGGGGGTGAGTGGTTTAAATTCTAGGTAATGGTAGGTCATCCTGGGTTGGGATCGTGTCCTGTTGGGGTTTCAGACGTGGCACCCAACAGGAACAGAATTTTGAAAGAAGCAACCCAGGCGGACGGAAAGACGAAAACCAGTTTCATCGGTGGGATTGGCGATCCAGGGTATCAGTCTACCATTAAATCGGGCTGCACTCAGGTTTGTGGGAAGCCAGCGATCGCAAGGGTTCTCAGAAATCAAACGTTTTCCTGTTAATTGACTGATAAGTTTACCACCCAGTAGACCGTTCGCGGAAGCTTTCTAAGGAGGAGAGGCGATCGGGAAGATCCCGCAGCATTGTCTCCATTTCCATTTCTTCTTTCTCCCAACCATTGTGACGACAAGCTTCGGTCCGAGAGTCGGTTCGATAGGTGCGGGATGGGGTTGCTGACCCCTCCAGGGAGGTTGATTGATGTCGTTGGGCTTCAGACGTGGGGCCTAACATAGCATTATCCTCAATTAATGATGGTTTCAGGTATTAGGGTTGATCCTACTGGATTATGTCCTTCCTCTTCTTAGTTTTCCCGATTTGGGGATTAAATCAGCATTTTTAAAAAATGATTAATCCCCGAGTGGGATCAAGTAAAAATTTATCTGGAGATAGTTGACAAGGGGGGATATTTACGGTTACTTAATTTTCGGATAGTCAGCACATAACCAAAAGAATGCCCGATATTGTTGCCGATCGCCCAGATTATTTTTAGACTTGAGTCAGGTTCAAACCGACTGAGGAGCGTTTGGAACTGTCATGCAAACTTCATACCCCTTTCATACGAACGCAATCTGGCCTGGATATATTAATCACTAGCTGGACGCAAGCAATGCCAATGCATTAGAGCGTTGACACCCTCTAATGCCCTCGGCGCATTTCGTTTGGTTTGGTCCTTATGTCAGAGTTAAGTACACCGGACCTCAATCCTTGCATTCATTCAAAGATCGCTGGGTGAATGTAGGGATGGGTTACCTTCAAAAAATCATGCCCTCATGTCACATTTCCAACCCCTCCAGGCCCTCTGGGGGGTTTTTTGTGGGTGCGATCGCCCCAGTTATGTTTGAGGGCGATCGCACGGGGTCAAAAAACCCAGTATTCTAGCCGGAAATTTTGAATCCCTTAATACTGCGGCACCGACGGATCAACCTCTTGACTCCAGGCAGTAATTCCACCTTTGAGATTCGTTCCTTCAATCCCTGCTTCCTTCAAAATCCCCAAAGCTTTAGCCGATCGCCCGCCCATTTTGCAATGAGCAATCAAACGATGACCATTTACCAATTCTTTCACCTTCTCCACTCCCTTCCCTTGTTCAATATCCGGCAGAGGGACCAGAACTGAACCGGGAATTTGAGCAATTTCATACTCGTTCGGGTTACGAACATCAATCAGCACAAAATCATTGGCACCACTGTCCATCAATTGCTTGAGTTCAGTGGCTGTCATTTCTGAAATTTCCATTTGTTGTTGAGCCTCCGCTGCTTTTGCTTGAGGAATTCCGCAAAACTGTTCATAATCAATCAGTTCTTCAATCACGGGCCGAACTGGATTAGGCCGCAATTTCAACTCTCGGAATTTCATATCCAAAGCATTATAAAGCAACAGCCGACCGCTCAGGGTAGTTCCGGCACCCGTAATAATTTTCACGGTTTCTGTCGCTTGGATTACCCCAATAATTCCGGGTAAAATACCTAACACCCCACCTTCAGCACAGGAGGGAACCATTCCTGGCGGTGGCGGTTCGGGGTATAAGTCGCGGTAGTTGGGACCGCCTTGATAATTAAACACCGTCGCTTGACCTTCAAAGCGGTAGATGGAACCGTAGACGTTCGGTTTATCCAACAAAACGCAGGCATCGTTGACTAAGTACCGCGTGGGGAAGTTATCGGTGCCATCTACCACGATATCGTAAGGTTTGAGGATATCTAGGGCATTTTCTGCACTTAACCGGGTGTTGTAGAGGTCAACTTGGCAGAAGGGATTAATTTCCAAAATCCGGTTTTTCGCCGATTCAATTTTGGGTTTGTTGACCCAGGAGGTGCCGTGGATGACTTGCCGTTGCAGGTTGGAGGTATCGACGACATCGAAATCGACGATGCCAATGCGTCCGACCCCGGCAGCAGCTAAATAGAGCAACAAGGGTGCACCGAGACCTCCGGTGCCGATACAAAGGACGCTGGCGGCTTTTAGGCGCTTTTGTCCTTCTACGCCAATTTCGGGTAAGATTAAATGACGGGAATACCGTTCGTAATCGTCTGAGTTTAACTGGATTTCGTCCAGATTGGGATTTAACATGGCAATGTTGCTCGGGCAGGGCAAACTCCTATTTTATCGAAATTTGTTGACAATGTTTGCCTGGGCGCGATCGCCGCAAAGTTTCTTAACGCTAAAGCGGGAATTCTTGCCCATTTTACGATTCAGCCGTTGCAATCACGAGGGTTTCGGGTTGGAAGTGATGGGTTTCGTCTAAAGACCAGTTGGTCAGTTGGGTGGCTTGGCCTTGTTCTACAGCGACAATAATATAGGAGTATTCTGACCAAGCATATTCGCGATCGCACTCCGAAGGAATCGCGGGATAGTCGGGATGGGAGTGATAGATGCCGATAATGGTAAGCTGGCGATCGCGTCCTTGTTTCTGCGCTCTCAGCAGGTCTTTTGGATGTATAACATAGCGCCGTTCTTTTGTCAAGGTGTCCGGCGCGGATAATTCCCCTGCGGTTTCTGGACTCCAGGCATTTTCGGTTTCCCACACTTCCACCACTGTTTTACCTGTGGGGGTAATCTCACCTAAGAGCAACCCACAGCATTCCTCGGGATAGGTGCGTTCGGCATGGGTGCGAATGGTGGTTTCGTGAGTTGCAGTTACAGTGAGAATCATCCCTTTATTCCATTATTCCAACTTGCGATCGCCTCTGGACTTGTATTTTACCGTTACCAGGGACTGCCAATCATGGTAAATCCCGCCCAATAATAAGGGTGAGATAAATCCGTATTCTCTACTCCTGCTAAATCCGCAGGCAGTTCTAACCCGCGCAAAGCGCCAGTCCCCCGCAGTTCGCCCTCGGCAATCTTGACTTCTCCCCGGAGGAGAGATAATTGAGCGTTTTGCAACGCTTCAGCTTTGATGGGTACCTCGGCCAGATGTTGATAAAATTCGGTCATCAGTGCCAAAGTCCCCTCATCGCTAACATACCATAAAGAGGCCAAGGCGGATTTAACCCCAGCAGCAAGTGCTAAACCCGCGAATCCTAATTCCGCAGTTTCATCACCAACCGCAGTCCGACAGGCACTCAGGACCAATAACTCAACTTGAGGATTGTTCCATCCTAATGTCCGCAATTCATCCAGATGTAGTTGTTCGTTCCAAAGTTGGATAAATGAATTGTTTTGTTCACCTGGGTTAAATTCGGCATGGGTTGCTAAGTGGATGATTTGGTAAGGATATTCTTGGCGTTTGGCAATTAAATTGGTGCGAGTAAAAGATTCATTGAGCAATGCTTGACCCTGCCAAAGTTGTTCGGTGATGGTGGAGAGTTCTAAGGGGACGGCAGGTAAAGCATTGAGTTGAGTAAACTGACTTGCACCCATTGCTAACACGCGACTGTTGCGAAGGGGAATGTAACGCATATCGGTTAAACTGATACTGGGAATCAAGGCGATCGCATATTGTTCAATCAGAAATTTTTCCCCATCATGTAAAGCTGCAATGGGAAGACTCCGCAACCCGGCATCCATACTAAAAAGTAAGGTATCAATGTTTTGCGCTGCTAATTCCTCTTGAATGGGAGCAATTAACCATTGATACAGTTTTTGTGCGAGGAGTAAATATTGATTGCTACCTCGGAAGCGAGGATTAGAAATTTGCTGGCGTAATTCAAATGCCGCTTCTAGGATTGCTTGCCGATTTGCTTCCGGAACCGTTTTCCGAATGGGAGTTCCCTCAGTTGTAACAACCACGATTTCTAATTGATCCGGCAATAATAACGTATAGACGATCGCGGGTTTGGTGTTGGTTTGTTGGGTAATGGTTCCCAATGTATCCCGAATGCTTTCTGTGGATTGGACAGGTTGTTGAGACAGATCGGTCCCTAAGTAATTGGCAAATTGCTGATCCTGAAGGCGATCGAGTTGTAAGACAGCATTGCTGACATTTCCCACTTCTAGGGATTGGGTAATATTTGCCATATTCATGGGGATGGGTGGCGGTGGAACTGGTCCCGGTGGCAGATTGCCACCTGGGGGAGGTGAATTCTCGCCAGGAGGTTGTAGGGTATTCGGCGCAGGTTGCGGACCGATCGCCCCTGAACTGCTGTTATTTGGGCCACCAGGCGCAAGTGCAATAGCCGGTTGTACCCCCGGTCCAGATGGAGGGCGGAGGGGTTCTACGGTCAAAATAGGGGGTGGAGGACCGCCCTCTGGACCATTAGGACGGGCGATCGCTGGGGTTGGGTTGTTTAGGAGATCCAGGTTGCCATTGGGTTGCACTTGTCCCGGTTGCTGCTGTGGTGGTGGTGGTGGCGGTTGCATTCCTCCCGGTGGTGGCGGTTGCATTCCTCCCGGTGGTGGCGGTTGCATTCCTCCCGGTGGTGGCGGTTGCATTCCTCCCGGTGG
>NZ_JAMXFD010000003.1:18392-120683 GCF_025370875.1 Laspinema palackyanum D2c | reverse complement strand
TGGTGGCGGTTGCATTCCACCCGGTGGTGGTGGTTGCATTCCACCCGGTGGTGGGGGTTGCATTCCTCCCGGTGGTGGCGGTTGCATTCCACCCGGTGGTGGTGGTTGAGTCCCTCCCGGTGGTGGTGGTTGAGTCCCTCCTGGTGGTGGGGGTTGTTGCATTCCTCCTGGTGGTGGGGGTTGTTGCATTCCTCCTGGTGGTGGCGGTTGAGTCCCTCCTGGTGGTGGCGGTTGCATTCCTCCTGGTGGTGGGGGTTGTTGCATTCCTCCTGGTGGTGGCGGTTGAGTCCCTCCTGGTGGTGGAGGTTGAGTCCCTCCTGGTGGTGGCGGTTGTTGCATTCCTCCTGGTGGTGGCGGTTGAGTCCCTCCTGGTGGTGGCGGTGGTTGGATCGGGGTGAATTGGATGGGTGGCGGGGGTGCGAAATTGGAGAGAATTGCAATATTGCCTTGAGTGCGATCGCTGGATAAGAGAATGCCGTTGAGTTGTTCAGTTCCCGTAAAAATGCCGCCTACAGTGCCATTGGTTCTGGCATCGCCGACAATAAAGGGGGTTGCGCTATCCCCGCCATGCCGAATAACGATCGCCTCGTTGCCATTGGCATCAGCAGTATAAAGACTCGTGGGAATATCCAGGCGATCGCGCAAAGTTCCCGTGGCGCGAAAAAATCCCCCCGTATTGATTTCTATCCTGCCACCCCTGCCGTTACTGCCTCCCGAGGCATCAATTGCAAGGACTTCAATATCTCCAGAAGAGGTGAGGGAGACATCTCCGCCAGTGGAGATAATCTCACCCGTTTGAATCCCATTATTTCCAGGATTTGACGTTAAGGTGATATTGCCACCACCGGAAGAGAGAATCGCCTTGCTATCAATCAACAGTCCCCCACTTCCCGATCGATTTGCTGTGAGGGTAATGTCTCCCTGATTGGTTTGAATGCTACCATAGACGGCAATCCAATTTCCCGCTTCCGCAGTCAATCCGACTCCAGGAGTTTGAATGGCGACTGGGGTACCTAGGGTAATGTCCTCCGTTGCTTGTAAGATGACATTAGTTGTCGCATTATTAATCAAGTCTACAGCGATCGTCGTGGGTTCGCCTAAATCCGGGTCTGCAAAGGCATCAACGTCAGACAAATTAGCTGTATTTTCTGTACTGCTGACCACTTCTATATTCGTCGGGTCCAGTAAAAGAATTCCCGAAGTACCATAAGGTGCGAGGGTATTGACGGTCCCTTGAAAGTCTAAAAATTCCCGTCCCGATATTTCTACAAACCCGCCATTTTGGGGAAGGTAAGCAGGATGAGAACCCCCTCTGGCAGTGACTTGTCCATAGAAGCGGGTGGTTTGATCGGACCAGATAATCACTCGTCCTCCATCTGCTGCCGAGGGGGAATTTGTGATTCCTGCTGGATCGGAAATAGAGAGTCCATCGGCATGAATGATTGTGTTTGCACTAACAAATGTGCGGGTGGCGGTGGGAATTGTACCATTGCCTTGAAAGTCGCCGCCAATCCGGATTGTGCCACCGCCATCAATTCCGGAGGCATCGATCGCCGCATCGATGACAGCAACGCGATCGCCTACAAGGGTGATGGTTGGTAATGCAGACTGATCAGGACTGCGATCGCTGACATCGAGGGTTCCCGAGGCGATCGCATCCCCGATTTTGGCATCCAGACTGATTCCTGAACCTGTGAGTGCGATCGTCCCATCGGCATTGACTTCTACCCCCGTAGCATTTTCTAGGTTTCCCCCGGTTAATAATTCTGAAAGTGAGAGGGGATCCGGCAAGGAGGCGAATTCCCCTCCGGTTAGAACTCCCTCGGTTCCCATCTCCACCTCTAAACTTAACAAATGTCCGCTTTGAGAGATACGAACTCGATGTTGTCCGGGGATGGCAGCAAGGGTAATATTTCCTCCAGGACTAGACAGAGTACCGGCATTGAAAACAGTTCCTCCCATTAAAACCAATGCGTGACCCGGTTGCAATTCCATCCGGCCAAAATTGGCAATGCTTCCTGGTTTCCAGGAGTCAAAAGCCAACTGCACTGGGGTTCCGACTAACTCCTGCCAATTTTGAGAACCCGTGGCAGTAAACCAGGTATTACTATCAAATCCAATTCCCGTTGCTGTAGTTGCAAAAAAATCTCCGGATACATTTAATTGAGCATTCTGTCCAAAAATTATCCCAGCGGGGTTCATCAAAAATAGATTAGCATCTCCTCCTGAGATTTGGATTAATCCATTGATGACTGAAGCGCTTCCTCCCGTAACTCGTCCCAGAATATTTTGAAGAGGGGGAATGGAGTGAAAATTGGCAATTTCTCCAGGATTTAAACCAAACTGCTCAAAGCTATGAAACAGACTGATACCATCTTTAGAGAGAGTGCCCCCTTGAATATCATATTGATTTCCATTCCAGTGAACTTGGGTACCCGTTCCATCCGTAGCGGGGGAAATTTCTTGCGCGAGAGATAAATTAACGTCCGTGAATACCGCAATGAGACTGACTAAAACAGGGGAAATTAATTTCATTGGGGTTACTGAGTTAAGGATACAGAAAATTGGGTCATCGGGGTTTAGAGGGTACAAGAGACTACATTAGGGAGAAGTGGTTGCCTTAGACGGTTAGGCGATCGCCTCAACAGGAAAGCTTCATCGGTAATCTGAGTAAAAACCCACAGGAAGAGACACCCAGGCTGATAAAATAAGGGGAAACTCTTTAGGAATAGGGACCCGTGTTAGCGGCATTACTGTACGGAAAAGAAGACTGACGTTTAGAAATTGTACCGGATCCGACACCGGATGTGGGGGAAGTCGTGATTCGGGTGAAAACTGCCACGACTTGCGGGACGGATTTGAAGGTATGGCGGCGTGGGGGTCATGCTAAGATGTTGCAACTTCCCACCTTATTTGGACATGAGGCATCAGGGGAAATTGTGGCAATTGGGGAGGGGGTTCAGGGATGGCAAATAGGCGATCGCGTGGTTGCCAATAATTCCGCCCCTTGCTTCTATTGTTTTTTCTGCGATCGCCATGCCTATTCCCTCTGTCCTAACATTACTTGGAATAACGGAACTTTTGCGGAATACTTAAAAATTCTTGCTGCCATTGTTCAAGCTAATTTACTAGCAATTCCTCCGAATTTTCCGATGAATTAGCTTTATGAACTGAACAATTAGCCTGTGTTTTACATGGAATATACCGTTCACCAATTCAACCCCAAGACCGGGTTATTGTGATTGGGGATGGAGCAATTGGATTAATGTTTGTGGCAGTTTTAGCAACCCGTTGTGCTGAAGTTGTGTTATTCGGCGGTAATGATAATCCCTTGGACATTGGCCGACAACTGGGAGCATTTCAGACTTTTAATTATCATCAATTAGACCCAACCATTCCCGAGGTGGTGAGAGGGTTCACCGATGGATGGGGTGCAGATGTTGTCATCGAAGCGACAGGAGTATCGGAAGTTTGGGAAACCGCCATCGCCTGTGGTCGTCCGGGTGCGATTATTAACTTATTCGGCGGTTGTCCAAAAGATACGACAATCACAGTAAATACTCAACGATTACATTACAGTGAAATAACCTTAAAAGGCGTATTCCATAATACCCCTTACCATGTCCGAGAAGCACTTTCTACCATTGCCAGCAGACAGATTCCCTTGGAATTGTTACTCAGCGATCGCCGGTCACTCCAAGACTTAGAAAGAACCTTCCAGGATATGCGCGATCGCCAAGTCATCAAAGTGGCGATCGTCCCCAGAGAATGAGAAAATTAGGTTAAAAATTATTGACCTCAAGGGAATATCCAATTTTTATAAACCTTGTCTCAGGGGATTAAACATTGTTCGGGGGAGGGGGAGCAATCTGCTCCCAGTCCTGTGCTGAATTGTCCAATTCAGTTATAATATCCTTATACTGGATGATTTCTAATTGGCCTCACCCCCCTTGCCAAATGCCGGAATAGATACTTTGGACGGCGATCGCAATTCGGTGTAAATCCTCTTTTAACAGCGGCGGCCAATCTACCCCAGAATTCCAGCCACTTTCAAAAAGCTGCTGACTTTCCACCGTTAAAAGATACAATGCCCAAACCAAGTTTCGGTCTAAATTTTTGGCATCTTTCACTCCTTCAAAAACCACTTTAAGTGCTAATAAAATAGCCGTAATTTGACCAGGAATCGGCGGTTTTCCTTGTTGGAGACGGCGCAGTAAATCATCAGGGTTGCGCTGAGAACTTAGGGCAGTTCCCTGATCCATTAAAAAATTGTAGGCAGTTGGGTAATCCATCGGCTTTTTTTATCGAACAAAATTGGCAGGCTCGCACTCTTGTTGCATCCTAACTGTAGCGCAAACCGAGAACCCGCGATCGCCGGGGATAGGATGACTCGCTTTTAGACAGTGCTATCCTTAACAAAGAAACTCAATCCAGCTATACAAAATAAACTCCCGTGAAAAAAATAAACCCCGCCTTTTTCCACCTCCAGCAGGGAAGAAAGGGGGGATAATTTTAGGATGGGGAATGAGGAGTATGAGCCTTCCCGTTCAGCCGATTTTATCCCTTGATCAAGAGGCGAATTTCACCCGGGGTACAAAACCCCCATAATTATAGAACTAGAGCACAGGCCGATGGGGCAATCCAACCCTCCTCATCCTCTCATCCTCACCCAAGGAGACTCCATGTCCTATTTATCTCAATTAGAAGCACAGATTATTCGGGAAATGAATCAAGCGCGGGCCAATCCCGGGGAATATGCTAACAAACTGGAAACCCTGAAACAATATTATGACGGCAGACTGTTTAAACAACCGGGAGAAACCGCGATCGCAACCCAAGAGGGAATCAGTGCTGTTGATGAAGCCATTCGGGCCCTGCGGGCAATGGATTCTAAACCCTCCTTGTGCCCCTCCCGAGGGATGTCTCAAGCAGCAGCGGATTTAGTCCAGGACCAAGGGCCACGAGGGGAAATCGGACATACCGGCAGCGATGGCAGCACCCCATTTGACCGGATGAACCGTTATGGACGCTGGCAGGGAGGGGCCGCAGAAAACATCAGTTATGGTTCCGATACCGCAGAACAAGTGGTCATGCAACTGATTATCGATGATGGGGTGAGTAGTCGTGGTCACCGGAAGAACATCTTCAACGGCGAATTTCGCTGGACTGGGGTCGCCTGTGGCCCTCATCAAACCTACCGGCAGATGTGCGCGATCGTCTATGCCAATGGATATGAGGAACGGGAGTAGGCGCAGTTGCTGAGGTAATCAGACCCCATTGCCCCGGGAATAGGGACCTCTTTCAGCAGAACTTTGATTTTTGCGGCATACTTAGATATTTGTTAAAGAGTCATCCCTCATCGCCGCAATTGCTGGTTTTTCCATGACGCTGACGCAAGTTTGGGGTACATTGCTGATTTTTATCCTCTGTCCAATCTTAGGGGCCTTACCCCTGATTGATTGGATCACTCGGGCCCTCACCGGCCAAAATTTGCGGCGGGTGGGAACCGGCAATATAGGGGTCTCTGCGGCCTTCTATCATGGAGGACGAGTTGCCGGTATCCTCGCGGTCATATCTGAGGCATCAAAAGGAATTTTAGCCGTATTGCTAGCAAGGCAGTTTTTTCCCCAGAATCCAGAATGGGAATTAATTTCCTTGATTGCCTTGGTAATGGGTCGGTATTGGAAAGGACGAGGGGCCGGGACCACCAATGTGGTTTGGGGGTTTATCGTCTATGACCCGATCGCCTCGGGGTTGATTTTTTTGATTGGGGGGATTAGTTTTACTCTAGTGCGAGAGCGTCAGCAGGGTCGGACCTTAGTGTTGGTCCTCCTGCCGCTGATTACGGCTGCCTTGCACTCCCAGCAAGTTGAACGCATCGCCGCCGCGATCGCCCTGGGGGTAATACTCTACTGGATTTACCAAAAAATGCCTGACGATTTAGATTTGCCTGCCACCAACAGTCACGAACAATCTGAGAAGATGTTTCGCTTCTTCCGAGGCGATCGCGCCCTGGTTTCTCTGGACAAACCCCTCGATGCCGCCAAAGTTGGCGCAAAAGCTGCCACATTAGCCGCCCTCAAGCAGTCCGGCTATCCCGTTCCCCCGGGATGGGTCCTCCCTCCCGGGGATGACCCCGCCCCCTTGATTGCTCATCTCGACCCATCAGAGGACTCTCCCCTGATTGTCCGGTCCTCCGCCATTGGCGAAGATACCGAAACTGCCTCTGCGGCGGGTCAATATCTCTCTATTGCCAACGTCATCTCGCGCCCCAGTTTGAGTGAAGCGATTACCCGCTGCTTAACCTCCTACGATCGCCCCAATGCTGCTCAATATCGTCAGGATTCTAGCCCCCGAGGCCGATCCAGCAATCCTCGGCAAACGGCAAGAGACGCAATGGCAGTCCTCATTCAACCCCAAATTCCCGGCGTGTTTTCCGGTGTCGCCTTTAGTCGGGACCCCATCGCTGGACAAGGGGATTTTGTGGCGATCGAAGCCCTCCCCGGAGACTGTTCCCGAGTCGTTTCCGGACAAGTCACCCCGGAACGTTACCAAGTCTTTATCTCCGCTGCCGATGTCGATGCCAGCGCAAGCTGGAAACTCCCCGAGGACCAACAACTCCCCCTCGAAGGCACCGGGGATGTCCCCCGACGATTGCTGCAACAAGTCGCCTATCTCGTCCGCCATCTGGAAAACCACTACCACGGCATTCCCCAAGACATCGAATGGACTTACGATGGGGAATCACTCTGGCTATTACAGGCGCGTCCCATCACCACCCTGCTACCCTTATGGACCCGCAAAATCGCTGCGGAAGTCATCCCCGGCACCATTCGTCCCCTCACCTGGTCCTTAAATCGTCCCCTCACCTGTGGCGTCTGGGGGAAACTGTTTAGCCTAGTGTTAGGCAAACGCGCCCGTAATCTGGATTTTCTGCAAACCGCCACCCTGCATTTTTCTCATGCTTATTTTAATGCCTCCTTACTGGGGGAAATCTTTCTGCGTATGGGTTTACCCCCAGAAAGTCTGGAATTTCTGACCCGGGGTGCAGCCTTCAGTAAACCGCCCTTAACCTCTACCTTGATTTCCCTGCCGGGATTACTGCGATTGCTGCGACGAGAAATCCGTCTAGGATTTAATTTTGATGACCTAGAACAGAGGCGTTTGGCCCCCGCCTTGGCCGCCTTCGAGTCCCAGAAAGCGCTTTCTGTTTCCGATGACACGGGATCGCGATCGGACGGTTCTTCCTTAACCCCTCAATCCCTGCTGCAACGGATTGATGAGATTTTGGAGTTGTTAGAAACGGTCACCTATTACAATATTTTGTCCCCCCTGAGTTTTGCCTTGAGAAAGGGAATGCTCAAAGTGGGCGATCGCGAACTGGATTATGGGAAAACTCCCGAAATCTCCGCAGTCCAGGCCCTCCAAGAAATTGCCAATGCCGCCTTATTGGTCCTGCCGGACTTGGATGAAATTAGTCTCCCTGGGGATAAAACCGGAGATTGTTCTCAACTGTTTGCCGTCCTCGCGGAAATGCCCGAAGGACAAGCAATTTTTGACCAATTCGATGAGTTTCTCAACCGCTACGGCTATTTGAGCGATGTTGCCACAGATATCGCCGTTCCCACTTGGAAAGAAGACCCCCGACCTGTGCGCCAACTGTTTACTCAGCAGTTGTTTCAACCTGTTCCTGTGGCAAACAAACCCACCTTTCAACGCATCCGAGCCCAAATTGTTCAAAGTCGTCTTGACTTAAAGGGTCGGGTGGCGGTGATTTATAACCAGTTGTTGGCGCATTTGCGATGGAGTTTTTTAGCGTTGGAACAGCAGTTTATAGAGAGGGAAATCATCGCTCAAAAGGGGGATATTTTCTTTTTAGAGTTTGGGGAAATTCGGCAATTAATCGAAGGTTCAAATCGGGAATTAAGACCTCTTATCCGAGAAGTAATTGCCACCCGGCAAGATGCTTTTGCCCGGGATAAAAAACTGAAATCTGTGCCTGCTGTGGTCTATGGAAATACACCGGCCCTGCCTTCGACTGTAACCCGCACCGTGGTGGATATGTCTCAAGGATTGCGGGGGATTGGTGCGAGTGCTGGGGTTGTGGAAGGTCGAGTCAAAGTGCTTCGCAATTTACAAGAAATTAGCCCCATTGATAAGGAAACGATTCTCGTTGTTTCCTACACGGATGCGGGTTGGTCCGCTGTATTAGCCCGCGCTGGGGGGTTGATTTCGGAGGTGGGTGGTCAACTCTCCCACGGGGCGATCGTTGCTCGTGAGTATGGAATTCCTGCGGTGATGGATGTTACGGATGCGACTTCTCGTCTCCAAGATGGGCAACGGGTTAGAATTGATGGTGCACAAGGGACAGTGGTGATTGTGGGGGATAGATAAATGTGGGGATGATGGGGTGGATTGAAGAGAACGACTGAAGTTGTGACTACGAACAAGGTAAGAAAGAAACGACTGAAGTCGGGACGTTGAACAAGGTAAGAAAGAAACGACTGAAGTCGGGACGTTGAACAAAGATAAGAGAACGACTGGAGTCGTTACTATGAACAAGGTAAGAAAGAAACGACTGAAGTCGGGACGTTGAACAAAGATAAGAGAACGACTGAAGTCGGGACGTTGAACATCTTTCCCACTTTACTCTTCGCTTTTAAACATTTTGCCCATGAAATTGACCCAGACTGAACGGGGGAAAAAGCGGGGGAGATTGACAATGATGTGAGTTTTAAAGGTTCCGGTTACGACAACGGGCTGATTTTTTTCAAGGCCGCGTAGGGAGTCTTGAACGACTTGTTCGGGGGGAATCATGGTAATTTTTTGATTGTTGTTCATGGTCTGGGGAAACCCAGATTGTTGGAAAAATTTACTTTGAGTTGGACCGGGACAAAGGGCTTGAATGCGGAGGTTGAAGTCGAGATTTTCGGCCCAGAGTGCTTCGCTAAAACTGAGGACAAATGCTTTAGAAGCGGCATAAACGGACATATAGGGTAGGGGTTGAAATCCGGCAATGGACGCAACATTAATGATGCTGCCCGATCGCCGCTGTTGCATTTCAGGTAAGATACAATGGGTCAGTTCCACGAGGGCTGCGATATTGAGGTGAATCATCTCTAACTGACGAGTGCGGCTGCGACGGGCAAAGGGTCCATAGTCTCCACATCCGGCATTATTAATCAGTAAATCAACAGTCAAACCTCGGTCTTTAACGGTTTGATAAACCTGGGTGGCTGCCTGGGGTTGTCCGAGGTCTTGGACAATGACTTCAACTTGAATGGGATACTGGTTTCGGAGTTCTTGGGCGAGGGTATTGAGTTGCTCTTGCGATCGCGCCACGAGAATCAAATGGTAATGACGACGAGCTAATTCTCGGGCAAATGCCGCACCAATTCCAGAAGATGCTCCCGTAATTAAAGCCGTTTCCATGCTCATCCCTATAATTTACTAAACGTTGAGTACCGTGCTGAATTAAAGCCAGCAGAGCAACCGAATTATAAACTTTAGTTTGTGTCTGTGCCGATCGCCCGGATTCTCAGGAGGCAGGGATCGCGATCGGCCTTTGTCCGGAGGGAGTCGATGCCCTGGCTCCAAGGCCCCTACCTAGAGCTGCGGTCCTAGTCGGATATCTACCCTTTTATTGGCTGAGGTTCTGATTCGGCTCATTGCGGGTTGAAAGTCGCGCCAGCACGAGCTGATCCTGCTACCCTTAAAGTATGACTTTTACGGGTTCTAAAGGGCTAAAAGCGCAAACTGCGGTCTCCCTAAAGGGAGAGTATCAGTCTGTTAAAGGTAGCTGAAACCCCCGAAATTGAGGATAATATGGGGAAACTCAGACGCTTACCCCACAGAAGGAGGAGCGATCGCGCAGATTTATTCCCCCTGGCGATTTCCCATCCCCAGGATTAGCCAATTCACGCTAACTCGATTCAACGGAGGAATCATCCCTCATTCCACAATACTCTGAACCCATTTGCTGCTGATTGGTTCAGTTTGAGCAAAGCAGTCTTCTGAACCTGCCACCGATCTCTATCCATTCAGTCTTTGAGCTCCAAGACTATGACCAGGCAGAATGCCAAAGCCACCAGTCCCAAAATGACCTGGACACCACACCCGATTACCGTCTTGCTCATTGACGATCAACCGATCATTGGTGAAGCAGTCAGTCGGATGCTTGTAGATGAAGAAGATATTATTTTTCACTATTGCCAGGACCCTCTTGATGGCGTTCGACAAGCCACGGAAATTTCCCCCACGGTAATTTTGCAAGATTTAGTCATGCCGGATGTGGACGGGCTATTATTACTGCGGTTTTTTCGCGCCAATGCCGCCACCCGTGACATTCCCATGATTGTACTGTCGGTGAAAGAAGAAGCCAAGCTCAAAGCCGAAGCGTTTGCTGCCGGTGCGAATGACTATTTGGTTAAACTACCCGACCCCATTGAACTCCTGGCCCGAATTCGCTACCATTCTCAAGCTTATATTAATCGTCTCCAACGGGATGAGGCATATCAGGCACTCCAGGAAAGCGAACTGCGCCTGCGCGGTGTTTTGGAAAATATGCCGGTGATGTTGACGGCGTTTGATGTCGAGGGAAATATTATCGTCTGGAACCGCGAGTGTGAAAGAGTCACGGGCTATTCTTCTGCGGAAATTATTGGCAATCCCCAGGCTAAACACCTGTTCTCGGATCAGTCTTCAGAGAATGGGATATCTACAGACTTGAGTGCACCTTCTACCTCGCCATTTGTCACCCCTGTGCCGTCGGTGAATACCCTACGCGATGCCATTATTGAAGAAGTGAATAAAGCGCGCAATCATGGACGCGCCCGGGAATGGCAAATTACCTGCAAAGATGGCATGATCAAGACCGTGGCTTGGTCTAATATCAGCTCACGCTTCCCGATCGCCAGTTGGGCCGGATGGGGAATTGGCATTGATATTACAGAGCGCAAACAAGCCGAACTCGCTCAAGAACAAGAATATCAGCAACTCCGGCAATTTATTGAAAATGCCCCGATCGCAATGGCGATGTTCGATACGGAAATGCGTTTTCTCTCCTACAGCAACCAATGGCTCACGGATCATAATTTGGTCTCTCAAAGTCTTTTGGGTTGCAGTTACTATGACATCTTTCCCGATATCAAAGAAGACTGGAAAGAACTCCACCACCAGGGATTAAAAGGACAATTTATTTCTCGCACGGAAGATAAGTGGGAGCGGGCCGATGGGTCGGTGTTATACTTCCGCTGGGCCGTTCAGCCTTGGTACGTCAATCCCCTCAATGGGACAGAAGATGGCGAGGCGATCGGGGGTGTGATTATTGTCGCCGATCGCGTGGATGAATTGATCCAAACCCGCGAAGCTGCCCTAGAAGCTGCCCAAGCCAAATCACAATTTCTGGCCAATATGAGTCATGAAATCCGCACCCCCATGCATGGCGTCTTGGGAATGGCGGGGTTGATGTTGCATACCGAACTGACGCCTAAACAACAGGAATATGCGGAAACAATTCGGATTTCTGCCAAACATTTACTCGGCCTGATTAATGACATCCTAGACTTTTCTAAGTTGGAAGCCGGGGAAATGCATTTGGAAATTTTGGAGTTTAGCTTATATGAATGTCTGCAAGATGTGATCAATTTATTTAAACCTCAAGCCGAAGACCAAGGTCTGACTTTAAAACTCCATTTTCAGGAAAATTTGCCCCGGTTTGTGCAAGGTGACCCCAGCCGATTGCGCCAAATTTTACTCAATTTAGTCAGCAATGCGATTAAATTCACCCCGTCCGGTTCTATTTCTGTAAAAGCCAAATTAGAGGAAAATACTAACCGTCAGACGCGCATTTATTTTGAAGTCACCGATACCGGAATTGGGATTCCCCCGGAAGCCCAGGCTAAACTGTTTCAATCTTTCTCTCAGGTCGATCCTTCCACTAGCCGTCAGTATGGCGGAACGGGATTGGGACTGGCCATTTGTGAGCAATTGGTCTCCATGATGCAGGGGAAAATTGGCGTAAACAGTCAAGTCAATCAGGGCTCAACCTTTTGGTTTACCCTGGAATTTCAGCCAGCCACTCGTCGGGAACCCATCGGCGAATCTCCAGAAGAAAGGGAGTTGAGTTCTTTAGAACCCAAGGGCGCTCGCTTGATTTCTAGTGGAAAAAAAGACCTAAAAATTTTGGTGGTAGAAGATCACTTAATCAATCAAACCGTTATACTTTCTCAACTTGAAACCCTCGGCTACCAAGCAGACTGTGTGGCGAATGGTCTGGAAGCACTCAAGTGTTTGGAAGCCCAAAATTACGATATCGTCTTGATGGATTGCCAAATGCCATTGATGGATGGTTATACGGCGACTCAGGAATTACGGCGGCGAGAGGGGAATCAAAATCGCACGGTTGTGATTGCCTTGACTGCCCATGCCATGAAAGCCGATCGCGAGAAATGTTTAGCTTCCGGCATGGATGACTATTTGAGCAAACCCGTGGATGAAGAGGATTTATCCCGAATTGTGCAGCGATGGGCCCAGAAAATTCCTCTGAGTCATCAGAATCATTCCCTTGGGGCGACAGACTCAGAATTGGCGGAATCAGGTGCTCTGGTTTCTGTGAATCCAATCTATTCCTCCAGTGGAAATGGCAATGGTTCTGGAATCCATTCCCCGGATTTTACCCTCCCCATCGATCGCGATCGCCTCGAAAAAATCTCTCGGGGTAAAATCTCCGTCAAACGGCAACTGCTGCAAATGTTTCTGGAAACAGCCTCCCAAGATTTACAGCCCTTAGAACGGGCGATCGCCTCCCAAGACTATTCCCAGGTGAAGCATTTCGCCCACCGACTCAAAGGTTCTGCCGCCAATATGGGGGTTCCCATTCTCTCCGATCGCGCCAAGGAACTCGAAGAAATGGCCTGCCAACATAGTCTCGACGGATCCACTGAACTCTTAGACTCGTTTCGCGAACTCCTCGATGCGGTGGATGTATTTATTGAAACGGAACTGACGTGATGATTTCCCCTTTTTACTCTAGGCAGTCGCCCAATTTTCTACGGCAGAAGTTGGCGGGTCCCGGTTCTCCCGTTGTAACGGAATTGTTGCCGAATCCGAGTCCCCCTCTCCCCCCTCGGCAGTGACATCCAGATGCAAAGGCAGGACAATTTTAAACTCCGTTCCTTCTCCCTGGCTTGAGTTACAAGTAAACAACCCTTGATGCTTTTCCACAATAATTTGGTAACTAATGGACAATCCCAGTCCCGTCCCTTTGCCCATCGGTTTTGTGGTGAAAAAGGGCTCAAACAGTCGGCTCTGGATCTCTGCTGGAATCCCTGGACCATTATCGGTGATTTGAATGACCAGGGAATCATTTTGGAGCTCGGTGTGAATACCAATCCTGGGGGTCCAAGGGGCCCGACTCACCTCGGGCGATCGCCCTGAGCTGTCCCCGCTTTCTGATACCGGGGAATTCCCCATTTCCAACGCATCGATCGCATTCCCGATCAGATTAATAAAAACTTGATTCAGTTGTCCAATACAGCATTCTATTTCCGGTAAGTTCCCATAATCCTTGACAACTTGAATTTGATGCGCTTTTAGCCGATGTTGTAAAATAACTAAACTACTCTCAATCCCTTCATGAATATCCACCTTAATTCTCCGCCCCTGGTCCATCCGGGAGAAGTTCCTCATATCGTTAGAAATTTCTTGGATGCGATCGACCCCCACTTGCAGGGACGACATCAAATTCGGTAAATCCTCACAAATAAACTCCCAGTCTATCTCCTGAACAAACGCTTTCACCTCCGGACCCGGGTCCCCATTTGACCGGTGGTAAAGTTCCACCAGGGCTAATAAATCTTGCGTATATTGGCGGGCATGAGTAATATTACCGGCAATAAACTGAAGGGGATTATTGATTTCATGGGCAATCCCCGCCACCAATTGCCCGAGGGCGGACATTTTTTCCGCATGAATCAGTTGAGTTTGGGTGTTTTGCAGGTTTTCTACCGTTTGCCGGAGTTCTTTCGTGCGTTCCTCCACTCGCTGTTCTAAATTTTCATGAAGCAACTGGAGTTCCTGGTAGGCTTCCTGCTGTTTTAAAAAATTAATATAAGCCTTGGAGTGATAGCGGATCCGGGCAATCAACTCGATGGGATCCGGAAATTTGATTAAGTAGTCACTGGCACCCGCCGCAAATGCTTCTCCCTTGAGACTGACTTGTTCCTCCGTGGAGAGCACCAAAACCGGAATTTCCTGCGTTTTAGGATGAGCCCTCAAAAACCGGAGTAACATTAATCCATCAATTTCGGGCATGACTAAATCCAGTAAAATTACGGTGGGTTCACATTCGAGGGCCATCGGAATCGCCTGAACTGGATTGCTACAGTAAAAAAACTCAATGTCTTTTTCCGAGCCAAGTTTTCGCCTTAACACTTCGCCCACCAAGGGCCGATCATCGATGAGTAAAATGGTGACGGGGTAGTTTTTTTGCGAAAACCCGGGGGTGATTGGTTGTGAACACAAATGTTTGCCTACTGGTTCTTTCATAGCTTTAATTTCGGGATTTTATTACATAAATTAGTCATTCCAACCTTTCTGGAAAAATACTGTAATTTCACTGAAATCACCGAATTTATCTCTGGGCTATGTCGGATTGATTTCTCGGGTTAATTTTTCATACTGATTAAAAATGCTATCAAGGTACATTGACCTATTTCCGGTGAAAAAGATGCTTTGAAACCTTGCTTTTTTAAATATATCAAAAAAAATCGCCTGTCTCTATAAATTTTGGGGGGATGAGTGATGAACTCAGGGGAAAATGAGAAAAACTTTGACCCGATGATGAGGATTTACTACAGTTTTTCATATCACGAAAATGGATTTCTGTCAAGCCCGGGGTCTAACCAACCTAGTCCAATTTTTCAAGGCTTGCACATCTAGTTTGCTGGAAACTTCGCCCACCTGTTTATGAGAGAAGACCCTGCCATTGCTTCAATGAAGCGTGTTAAATGGATGAAGCAATGAAACAGAATGTCCAAGCAACGGAAAACAGGCGATCGCCTTCGCCCTCAAGGGGCTGAATGACTCCGATCCCTAGATCCGCTGGACTGTCTCCTTGAAGAGTTGAGGGGAACTTCCCTTCCGATTGCTCTAGGGAGTCGGTACAATATTCTCTAAGCGCGACAATAAACCGGGTTCCATTGCCGTTTGTTTGTTGCGGGTCGCTACAAATAGGCCCAAGATACCCAGTTTATCTTCCCCCCATTCTACCCTAAAATGAGAAGGCATCAGAGGCGGGTGGGGCATTCCCCACCCTCGGATTGACTTACAAGGGAGTGCCACATTCACTACAACACTTGTGGCTGGCGGGGTTGAGATGACCGCAGGCGGAACAGGTGAGTTCATTGCTGACGGCAGACTCATCTAAGTGAGGGTGCAAGCCCAGCATCCGATCGTTGCCGGTACCGGGGACAACCATTGGATAGCAGTCTTCGTTGCGGGTGACCCGGATATCCAGAAGCATCGCGCCATCATGGGCGAGGAATTGCTCGATCGCCCCGGGGAGTTCTTCGCGCGATCGCACGGCTAAACTCTTGATGCCATAGATTTCAGCTAACTTGGCAAAATCCGGCGTTCCTTTCTCCAAGTTCGTCGCTTCATAGCGATCGCCATAGAACAAATGTTGCCACTGGCGGACCATGCCTAACCAGCCATTATTCAAAATGGCAATTTTCACCTTGATGCCATACTGGGCGATCGTGCCGAGTTCCTGGATATTCATTTGGAAACTGCCATCGCCGCTAATACAAATCACCTCTTCATCAGGCAGGGCTTTTTTCACCCCCACTGCTGCGGGTAAGCCATACCCCATCGTCCCTAACCCACCACTGGAGATCCAGCGACGCGGCCCATTTTTCAAAAATTGGGCGGACCACATTTGATGCTGACCCACATCGGTTGTATAATAAGCAGTCGGTGCATGACGCCCAATTTCTGCAATCACTTCCTGGGGAGATAGCCCCTCGGCCGGACTGGGAATTTCTAGGGGATATTCATGCCGCCACTGTTCTAAGCGATCGCGCCAGGGTTTTGTTTGTGCTTCCTCCACCCCATTCCCTAATTCCCGATTTCGGTGCAATAAATCAATCAACACCTGTCGCACATCCCCGACAATCGGCACATCGGGCTTGCGATTTTTCCCTACCTCCGCCGGGTCGATATCAATGTGAATCACCTTCGCATTGCGGGCAAAATCCTCCAACTTACCCGTGACGCGATCGTCAAACCGGGCACCGACGGCAATCAATAAATCACAATCGCTCACGGCAAAATTGGCGTAGGCGGTGCCATGCATCCCTAACATCCCTAAAGACAGGGGATGATGTTCATCAAATGACCCTTTGCCCATGAGCGTAGTACAGACGGGCAGATGGAAATGTTCGGCGAGTTCCAAAATTTCCCCATGAGCACCGGAGGCGATCGCCCCACCTCCGACATACAGTAAAGGACGCTCTGCCTCGCGAATCAAACTCAAAGCGCGATCGATTTGCCGGTTGTTCCCCTTCACCGTCGGACGGTATCCCGTCAAACTGATATTCCCCGGTTGTACCGGAGTATAGTCAAACTCCTGAGAACCCACATCTTTAGGAACATCAATCAAAACCGGGCCCGGTCTCCCCGTACTCGCCAGATAAAACGCTTCGGCAATAACTTGTGCCATATCTTTAGGATCGCGCACTACATAAGAGTGCTTGACGATCGGTAACGTGATCCCGAAAATATCGATCTCTTGAAACGCATCACTGCCGATCGCCGCCCGAGGCACCTGCCCTGTAATCGCTACCATTGGCACCGAATCTAAATAAGCCGTAGCGATCCCCGTCACGAGATTGGTGGCACCGGGTCCGGAAGTGGCCAAACAAACCCCCACCTTCCCCGTAGCCCTTGCATACCCATCCGCTGCATGAGCCGCACCTTGTTCATGTCGAACCAAAATATGCTGGAGTTCTCCGGCAGCTTCGGCCTTATAGAGTTCATCGTAAATCGGCAGGTTCGCGCCACCTGGATACCCAAAAATATGCTTGACACCGTGACGTTTCAAACTATCAATTAACGCAAAAGCGCCGGACACGCGCTTGACTTCTACACTGGTTACTTGCACGGGATACCTCTGCTCTTTTTTGCTACTTCGGGATTGTTTTACTCAGATTTTTTGTGCTATATCCTACATTTTTGCTACACAAATCCCGATTTTCTGGGCTTGGGGAAAAACGATAAACGCTCTTAAGCGTGCAGTTCTGTTTCCTAGGACACGCTTCTCACCTAACTGGGGCGATCGCAGTTTATTTCTCCTGCGTCCCCACAAGTGGTGGTAACCTTTATTCCTCAATTACAATCATGCCCCAAATTTTTGGAAACCGGGTTAATCTTGATATTTATTTAACAACTGGAGGGAATATAGCGATAACTTCCCGATGTAGTCTTCTTGGCAAAGAGCCTTAAATCTGACCCCGGGCTAATTCCAGTCCCCTCCCTCTCCATCACCCAGGCAAGTTGCAACAACCGGCGGGCAACAACCGGCGGGGGATAAAACTAACAACTAAAGTCGGTTTCAACTGACATCTTGCACCATTCTCAACACCGGCGGGGGTTCAAACCCCCGCCTAATAGCTAAAGTCGTCTAAAGACGACTGCAAGTCTGATACAGTGGTGTTTTCAGTCGGTTTCAACCGACTTGATTCTGTTAGGCCGCCAATCGTTTGAACCCCCGCCGGGTGTTGGCACTGGTGCAAGATGTCAGTTGAAACCGACTAAAAACACCACGCGATAAGACTTGCAGTCGTCTTTAGACGACTTTAGCTATTAGGCGGGGGATTTATCCCCCGCCGGTGTTGAGAATGGTGCAAGATCTCAGTTTCAACCGACTGAAACCGACTAAAAACACCACGCGATAAGACTTGCAGTCGTCTTTAGACGACTTTAGCTATGAGGCCGCCAATCGATTTATCCCCCGCCGGTGTTGAGAATGGTGCTGGGGGTTTTAAGCGACTAAAAACACCATCGGATAAGACGATCACTCGTCTTGAGACGAGGGAGGGGCGCAAAAACCTCGCGCCCCTACAGGGGATAAATCCCCCGCCCGGTGTTGCTACTTATCCACCGGGGCGATAAATAACTGACAACTTCTTTCCGTGGGTTTGTTCACCTCACTCAACCGAGAGGTGACAAAGCGATCGAGCCAATTTTCGAGATAAGCTCGGTTAGCTTGCTGTTGTTCCGGTTCCTTCGTGTCTAAGGGATGAGGTGCCAGACCCTGAATCGCGGCGGTGGTGACGCAAAACATGGATTTCTGAAAACTTTGGCAAATTTGCACCCGCAAATCATCTTCTCCCCGGCAACTATTGCGATACACCTCATGCAAATAGTCTGGGAGATAGTGCCGCATATCTTGCATCAACAAGGTGGGAGGAATTCCCGCTGCGCCTGTGGGTAAGGGGTCCGCATAAAGCGCCCCATAACTAAACTGCTGTTGAAGCTCGGGAATTTGATGCGCTTGAGCATTGTAAGAAATCGTACCGGGAAACGGAGTGCCTCGGAAAAAGACCGCCTCGACATAAGGCACCGCTGTATCCGCTAGAAAGGTTAATCCCGCTTCTTTCGGCAGAATATCATAGACTTTATCCCCAATTTTCACCGAATAAGTAATGGGGGTACTGGCATCGGCGACTAAGCCATTCAGAATATGATTGACCACTTGAGAAATTGAAGTGATTTCCCCAGCATCATAGCCATCGCTCAGAGAGATAAACATATCGCTCATCACCCGCCAAAATTGTCCCAAGGCACTGTAATACGCAAGCTGGCGCACTTGTTCCAACAGAAACTCAGGAAAGAGCTTGTTCACTCCCAAAATAACGGGGTTAAATTTTAATTTAGCCAGAATTGCTGCTTCAGCGAGTTTCCGAAATTCCGGACTATCGACATACTCATCTAAGCCACCGCCCCCATGCCAAAACATGGCTTTCATGCAATATTCGGCATATTCAAAATTAATGCGATCGTGATACCAATGTTTCCATAATTTAGAAAAAGAAAATTCTCCATTAAAGTATTTGAAAAAGGGAAAAAATACCAAAAATTGATGGTTGGCAATATAAATTAAATTGCGGGAATAAGCATCTAAAATAACGCCGTAACTTTTGAGAATGCCCACCACTTCAACCAAATTTTCAGGGGAATCTGGGAGTAAGTCCCCCCCAGATTCTAGGCGTTCGATATATTCAATTAAAGGATGGGTAGAATCTTTTATTTTTGATAAGGTCATTTTCTGAAATCTCCTAAATCAATAGCCAAGGGAAATTATTTAATAGGGCAAAAGTTTAATTTCGGGTTTCTCTATCATGACACGCCAACTGAGGAGAAAAACCCAGGGGGGTGAAGTTAAAACCAACGGTAGGGGTTTTAACCTCTAGCCGTCGGTTTAGATTTCAGGGAGTTACGGAGAACAGGGTGGGGACATCGGATTGATTGGAAACAGCGATCGCCTCCGGATGAACTGCGGCACTCAAGGCAGGCTGTCGCCGACTCAAGGCTGTAGCGTCGTTTTCACTATAGGTAACCAAACCACTGGGAAGCAAGCCCAAAATCACCACAAACACCGCTAACACGATCGCTGGAATGCGATCGGACCACTGCACCGGAGGCAAATTCACCACCTGCTCCGACAAGCGCCCAAAAAAGGCCCGGTTAATCAGCAACAAGAAATAAACCGCCGTTAACCCAGTCCCAATCATACTCAAAAGAGTTTGCACCGGAAACACCGGCAAACTCCCACGAAAGATAATAAACTCCGCAATAAATCCCGCCATCCCCGGGATCCCCGCACTCGCCATCACCGCCAGCACCATCAAGGACCCAATCATCGGTAACCCGCGTTCGGGATTCAACAACCCATGCAACACGCGCAAGTCCCGAGTCCCCGCTTTCTTGTAAACCACCCCAACCAACAGGAACAGTAACGCCGAAATCAAGCCGTGGCTGACCATTTGAAACACTGCGCCGACGTTACTCACCGGCGTATTCGCCGCACAAGCTAGGAGAATATACCCCATGTGGGCCACAGAACTAAAGGCGACCATTTTTTTCATGTCCGTTTGGGAAATGGCGCTAAAGGCTCCATACAGAACGCTCACCACCGCCACCGTGGCTAACCAAGGGGACCAATAAGCCCAAGCATCGGGAAATAAACCGACTCCAAAGCGCAACAACCCATAAGTTCCTAACTTCAACAACACCCCGGCTAACATCACCGAAATCGGCGTTGAAGCTTCCACATGAGCATCGGGTAACCAGGTGTGGAAGGGGACAATCGGGGTTTTGATGGCAAATCCGATTAATAAAGGGGCTAATAAAAGCTGTTGTGATTTTAATGGCAGGGACCCACCGGCAAAGGCTTGATAGGCAAAGCTATCGGCATGGGTAAGCCAAACCAAGCCTAAAAATGAGGCCAGAATTAAAATCCCCGAAATAGCGGTATAGAGTAAAAACTTGGTGGCGGCATATCCCCGCCTTGCTCCTCCCCAAATGGCAATTAAGAGATACAGAGGAATCAGTTCGACTTCATAGAACAGGAAAAACAGCAGTAAGTCTTGGGCGAGGAATGCCCCGGCAACACCGGCATTCAGCAACAAGATTAAGGCGTAGTACAATCGCGGACGGGTAATCGCCTCGGTGGTACTGTAAAGGGCGATCAAGGTGAGCAATCCATTTAAGAGGATTAAGGGTAAGGATAAGCCATCTAATCCCAGTCGGTAGCTCAACCCGAGATATTCTAGCCAAGGAAGATTTTCCTCGAATTGTAATCCGACTCCCGTGGGGTCAAATTGACTGACGAGAATCAGAGACCAGATGAATGCGGCAGCGGTGATCGCCAAGGCAATCTGACGCGATCGCTTTGGGTTCATCGGGTTGGGGAAAAATCCAATAACAGCGGCACCAATCGTCGGCACCCAGATTAAAGCACTCAGCATCGCTAACTTCTATAGGGTCTTTTTAACTGCAATCTATTACGGAAGAGGTCAGAGAGTTTGAAAGCATTAGGAATTTCACACTCCTTTGACTTCCACCTTTCTTCTAAATCTGGCCTGACTTACGCCTATTTTCCAAACCAGTTCTAAAGGGTAGGGGCGAGAAAGCGAATCGCCTCTACATTATTTAGGATCGATTCTTAACCGTTGCGTAAGTCTGTCCTGTGGAGGTTGATTCGCGAATCAACCCTAGATTTAGGGCTTAAACTCAAATTCGGTAAACCCCCAGGTTTATAACAACGAACTCATCAACAGACCTAAAAGTGCAACGCCAATGAGAATGGTCAAAACATAGAGTTGAGACCCCCCCGGAACGGTATATTTTAAGCCTTGACCACTGAATACCGTGGCTAAACCCACCAAATTGACCAGTCCATCGACAAAGTAGCGGTCTATCCAAGCAGTGAATCGGGAAAACTGTTCTACTGCTAACACCACGGTGACTCGGTACAGCTTATCGATGTAAAAGTCATAAGCCAACAGGTCTTGTAACGGTTTCCAGGGGAGTTGGACAGGTTCGGTGCGGTTGGGGTTGAGATAAAGCACTCCCCCGACAATACAGCCGACAATACCGGAGAGGATGACCAAGGGCAAGTCAAAGACTGCCGGATCTGGACCTGTTCTGGCCCAAGGCCCTGCCCAACTGAGCAAGAGTTGCCAATGTTGGAGCATCAGGGGAACCAGCAGGGTGACGATGGTTAAGCTGACCATCGGGAGGGCCATCGGCCAAGGAACTTCGGGTGCCCGACGGGTTTTGGGTTGGGTGGGACCGAGGAAGACGAGACAGAAGACGCGGGTTAAGTTAAGGGCGGTTAAGCCGTTAAAGACGATCAGCAGGAGTAACAGCCACCAGGGAACGCTCCAAAATCCGTTGACCCAGCGTTCCATTGCCCAAAAGTTTCCGAGGGGGATGAGGGCGATCGTCCCGGCACTCCCAACGACAAAGGCGAGGGTGGTAGCGGGCATTTTGGACCACAATCCACCCATTTCGGTGATGTTTTGGTTGCTGGTGGTGAGGATGATGGAACCAATGCTGGTAAAGAGGAGGGCTTTGGCGATCGCATGGGTGAGGAGCAATAACAGGGCCACATCGACGTGCTGCATCCCCACGGCGATAAAGACTAATCCTAAGAAGGCGCTGGTGGAGTGGGAGAGGGTGCGTTTAATATCGATTTGGGCGATCGCCACTAAAGAAGCGCCGATCGCCGTCATCGTCCCCACCACGATTAACGTCGTTTCCGCCAGGGGAGAGAGGGACACCACCGGGGAGAGTTTAATCAGGATATAAGCGCCGCAACTCACCACCAGGGAATTGCGGAGTAAGGAGGCCGGATTTGGACCTTCCATCGCCTCATCCAACCACAGGTGCAAAGGAAATTGAGCACATTTGCCAATCGGACCGGCGATTAAGGTTAATCCCAGGAAATTCGCCACCATTGGTGAAAGTTCGGCAGTTTCGGCCCAAACTTCGATATCAGCAAAGTTGAAGCTACCGGCTAAAGTGCCGACACTAACCACCCCCATTAGTAACAAAATATCTCCCACCCGTTTGGTTAAGAAGGCATCTCGCGCCGCAGTGACAACTAAGGGTTGAGCGTACCAGAATCCGACAATGAGGTAGGTGGAAAGGGTCAGCATTTCCAGTAAGGCGTAACTCAAAAATAAGGAGTTACTAATGGCTAGACCACTCATGGCGGCTTCAAAAAATCCCATCAGGCCAAAAAACCGGGCTAAAGACCAGTCTTTTTCCATGTACCCTAGGGCGTAGACTTGGGCAACCAGACTCAATCCCGTGATTGATTCCATTGCGCCGGTGCTCATTTGGGAGATTTCTAGGACAAAGGAAAGATCTAAATCTCCGGTATTGAGCCAATTGATGACGAGGAATTCTGGGCCGTGACCCCAGGTGGCTCTAAATAAGAATCCCCCATGAATAAATGCCACAATGGTGGCGAGAAGGTTGATGTAAGCACCGGGTCTCGGTCCCGTGCGTCGGACGATCGCCGACGACCAGGGGAGGGTGATAATTGCGCCGAGTAAGCTATATAAAGGAACCCACCAACTCGTTTGGACGAGCAACTGATTTATCATAATATTCCTTGATATCAAGCGATTAAATTAACGAGCACCCGTGTTTTTATTTTCAGTCGGGTTCATTAGAAAAAGGGGTTGTCAAGGCAGATCTATAAGGGGTTGATCTGTCAGTTTTGCTAGGTAGGTTGACCCGCTAGATGTCGGCCTAAAAAGGCAGACGAGGGAGCAGGATTCGGCGGTTTCCCATCGGAAAATTCACGGACTGCTCGCCGAGCAAGGGGGTTCAAGGGGCGATCGCACCGTCCCGTTGCAACGGTTCCCCCTGTCAATCATGGAAGATTTAGGCACAATTGCGGAGGAACCCTGGGCGATCGACCGTGAAGGCGAGACGAGGGTACGGTTCGTCGCAACGGAGCCATTGTGACCTCCGGGAGGGCCGTGACAACAGTGCCTGGATCAACCCTAGGCGACTCCGTTGATTCGGTTCAGTGCAGGGGTCTTGATCCGCAGTTAGACCCCCTCAAGTGGGACTGATCCCTGATGCGATCGCACCCCCTTGAGCACTCATGGCCCCTCTCGGTCCAACTCCTTTCCCATTGGAGCATTAATTTTATTAATAAAATATTAATTTTCTTTAAAGCATTAGTTTTTCTAATTACTTTTATTTGCGAACATGATTATTATTTATATTGTCAAGGGATACAAGATTCACCTATTCTTGATAAAGGAAGAGGATAGCTTTACGATAACTGAAAACGTTCGGGAATACCGATCGCCTAACGATCGCAGCTTAGATTGAATTACACCGACTCATCCATTTAGGAGACAGAAGAAATGCCTATAGCAGTGGGAATGATTGAAACCCGGGGCTTCCCAGCCGTGGTAGAAGCGGCTGACGCGATGGTAAAAGCTGCCCGCGTAACCCTTGTGGGATATGAAAAAATCGGCAGCGCTCGCGTAACCGTAATCGTGCGCGGAGACGTATCGGAAGTGCAAGCCTCCGTCTCGGCTGGGGTCGAATCAGTCAAGCGTGTGAATGGTGGAGAAGTTGTCTCCACCCACATTATTGCGCGTCCTCATGAGAACCTAGAATATGTGCTGCCGATCCGGTACACCGAAGCCGTCGAGCAGTTCCGCACCTATTAACACCATTCAGGACCACCGTTCTGACTGGGACCTAGAGCAAGCGTCATTGACGCAAACAGCAAATATCAACCTTAACGTTGGGAGTCAAATTTATGTCTATTGCAGTTGGAATGGTAGAAACCCTAGGGTTTCCCGCAGTCGTAGAAGCCGCAGACGCAATGGTGAAAGCCGCTCGCGTTACCTTAGTCGGATATGAGAAAATCGGAAGCGGTCGCGTCACCGTCATCGTGCGCGGAGATGTCTCGGAAGTGCAAGCCTCCGTCGGTGCAGCCGTGGAAAATGTCAGACGAGTCAATGGTGGACAAGTCTTGTCTACCCACATCATTGCCCGTCCTCATGAGAACCTAGAATATGTTCTACCGATTCGCTACACCGAAGCCGTGGAGCAATTCCGGGAAAGCACCACAGGCATTCGTTTAAGCCGATAAATTGAGTGTAAATCATGCAACTTGCCCAAGTTCGCGGTAGCGTCGTCAGTACGCAAAAGGATCCAAATCTGCAAGGGGTTAAATTACTCCTGTTGCAATTAATCGATGAGGAAGGACAACTCATCCCCAAATACGAAGTCGCTGCGGATAATGTAGGGGCTGGTGTAGGGGAATGGGTGCTTGTCACCATTGGCAGTGCAGCAAGGCAGGTCATCCGTAGTGGCGAGCGTCCCGTGGACGCGGCAGTCATTGCGATTGTAGACACGGTGAATGTTGAAAATCGCATTCTTTACAGCAAGAAAGAAACCGATCGCTTTCGTTAGTCAGTTTCGTTAGTCAGTATAGACAAAACAGACCAACGCGGTGCGATCACATTCGGTGTGGAGTCAGGCGTCAGGAGTCAGAATTCAGGCAAGATTCACCTAGTTGTGCGATCGCCATAGATGACGTTACACAGATAAAAGCAAACCCTCTGTAACCTTCTGTCCCCAGAATTCTGAATTCTGAATGTCTGACGCCGATTCTAGTCGCATACAGGAAGGAGTAATTCAGTTATGGTAGTCCGCAGCAAGGCGGCTCCGCCAACCCCTTGGTCAAGAAATATGGCCGAGCCTCAGATCCACAAAACCGCCTACGTTCATTCCTTCTCTAACATGATTGGGGATGTGCGGGTTGGTGCTCATGTCTTGGTTGCCCCAGGTACCTCAATCCGGGCTGATGAAGGCACCCCCTTTTCCATCGGAGAGTATAGCAACATCCAAGATGGCGTGGTGATTCACGGACTCGATGCAGGACGAGTCGTCGGAGATGACAACAATCCCTATTCCGTGTGGATCGGCAAAAATTGTTCGATCGCCCACATGGCCTTAATTCACGGTCCCGCCTATGTCGGGGATAGCTGTTTTATCGGCTTTCGTTCCACCGTCTTTAATGCCAGAGTCGGCAAGGGCTGTATCGTGATGATGCACGCCCTGATTCAAGATGTGGAAATTCCCCCAGGCAAATACATTCCGTCTGGAGCGATCATCACCAACCAGCAACAGGCCGATCGCTTGCCGAATGTGACAGAGACGGATACCAAATTCGCCACCCATGTCCTCGGCATCAACGAAGCCTTACGCAGCGGGTATCACTGTGTGGAAGACAAAGCCTGCGTTCTGGAGATCCGCAATGAAGCCCCAGGCCCTGTAAGTTCTAATGGCAACGCTACTAAACAAGAGACTATGACCATCACTCAAGAAGCAATCTCCCAAGTCCGAGATCTCCTAGCCGGTGGATATCGGATCGGTACCGAACACGTGGATGAGCGCCGCTTCCGCACCGGATCCTGGCAAAGTTGTGCTCCGATTGAAAGCAAAAACCTCTCGGACGTCATCTCCTCCCTAGAACAGTGTTTAGCTGAACATCGTGGGGAATATGTCCGCTTAATTGGCATCGATGCCAAAGCCAAACGCCGGGTCCTGGAAACCATCGTCCAACGCCCAAACGGTCAAGTCTCCAGCAGCAACGGCAACGGCAACAGCTCCTATCGCCCCAGTCACAGCCCCAGCAGCTACAGTGCACCGGCTGGGAACGGCGGTGGACTGCCCACAGAATTAGCCGAGCAAGTCCATCACATCCTGACTCAAGGATTGCGTCTGGGCACTGAGCACGTCGATGAGCGACGCTTCCGGACCGGCTCCTGGAAAAGCTGTGCTCCGATTGAAAGCAAAAATGAATCCCAGGTGCTCGCGGAATTAGTCAATTGCTTGAAAGAACATCAAGGGGAATATGTACGCTTGATTGGGATTGACCCGAAAGCCAAACGCCGGGTGGTCGAAACCATCATCCAACGCCCCAACGAAACCCTCGCCACCAATGGCAACGGTCGCCCATCCTCCCCAGGGCAAAACTACAGCAGCAGCTATAATAGCGCCCCCTCTGGTGGCTCGGGTAACCTAGATCAGGGAGTCGCTGACATGGTGCGTCAAATCCTCAGCCAAGGATTTCGCCTAGGTGCCGAGCACGTCAATAAGCGGCGCTTTAACAACGGGTCCTGGGAAAGCTGTGGTGCCATTGATACTCAAAATCCATCCCAAGCCCTCGCGGCGGTGGAAGGATTTATGCGTCAATATCCCGGTGAATATGTTCGCCTCATTGGAATTGACCCGAAAGCCAAGCGGCGCGTGGTGGAAACGATCGTCCAACGACCCTAGTGTGCAGGGAAGCGTCAGGGGGTGGCCCAAAAGCCCAGGGGGTTGAGTGGATGCCCAGCAGTCGTTGCATTCTGTGGCAATCCGCCCTCGGAGTTAGGGAGAGAGGCGATCGCGTCGCATCTTGACTCCCCCTTAACTTGGGCTATCCACCTCTCGTTTCCCAACCCTTCCCCATACCGGAGATCACCGGAGGGGAAAATCGAGATCGTTCGACCCTTAAAGGTTCCATTTCCCATGTATTTGCCGCCACTGCAACCCAATCGGAATCCCAATATTTATATGAGTGGCGATGTCACCATTGATGAAGGTGCCTCGATCGCCTCGGGAGTCATCCTCCAGGCATCTCCAGGTACTCGCATCGAAATCGCCGCTGGTGTCTGCATTGGCATGGGTTCCATTCTGCAAGCCTGTCAAGGCAATCTAATCATTGAAGAAGGGGCAACCCTCGGTGCCGGAGTCCTGGCGATCGGAACCGGCAAAATTGGGACCCATGCTTGCATCGGTAGCTCGACGACGTTACTGCACCCCACGGTTGCATCCAATGAAGTGATTCCCCCCGGTTCCTTACTCGGGGATGAAAGTCGTCAATGGATCGATGTGGAGAACACTGCTGCTGCCCCGGATCCAAGTCCGGTATCCCCTGCGGGTCCCAACCCAGTCGCCCCGGATCCGATACCACCGGCTCCCCCTCAACCGCCAGAACCTGTGGCTGTATCTGAGCCGGAACCTCCGACTCCGAGTCCGACTCCGGAGCGATCGCAACCCATCAGCAGCAATGGCAATGGCAATGGCCCAGAACCTGCGGCGACACCCCCAGATCAGGCCGTTGTTCCATCCTCTCCCGCTTATGTCTATGGACAAGCACACCTCAACCAATTGATGCAAACCTTGTTTCCCCATAAACAACACCCCATCCAACCTATCCCAGAGGATTAGATTTAGTCCCTATTAAATTTTAAATGTTACGTTTGAGATCAGGTGAAGAAATTGAGAACCGATACCCTCAGCTAATGTGGGACCTCGGTCATGTTTGAGGGAGAGGCAAGATGGAAAGACGCGATGTAGGACTGGTAAAGCGCGAGCAAAAAACGCGCAGTCACGACCTTCAGGATTTAGCTTTGGGTTTAGTATCGACCCAAAGTTTCCCGGCGATCGTCGGCTGTGCCGATATGATGCTCAAATCCGCTGGGGTGATTTTAGTTGGATTTGAAAAAATCGGAGGCGGTCACTGTACGGCAGTGGTCCGGGGCAAAACGGCAGATGTGCGCTTGGCTGTAGAAGCGGGTGCTGAAACTGCCGAAAAGTTTGGTCAAGAGGTTTCTAAGCTGGTTATCCCGCGTCCCTTGGCAAATTTGGAAGCTATCCTCCCCATCGGTGCGCGGTTGAGGGATTTGGCCGAAGGCAATCACGGACGTCCAACCAATCAAGCGATCGGACTGGTGGAAACCCGAGGATTTCCGGCTTTGGTGGGTGCAGCAGATGCTATGCTCAAGTCCGCTGATGTGGATTTAACCGGCTATGAAAAGATTGGCGACGGCTTATGCACGGTGATTATCCGAGGCACTGTGGCGAATGTGGTCGTCGCAGTGGAAGCGGGGATGTTTGAAGCCGAACGGATTGGAGAACTGACCTCGGTGATGGTAATTCCCAGGCCCCTGGATGATTTGGAGCGGTCTCTGCCCCTGGCGAGTTGTTTTGTTGAGACGGCCCAACCTCTGCAAATGCCGGTTGTCATTGAGGAGAAAGAGCCTGAACTGTTAGCCTTGCCAGAGTTGGAGAAACTGGGTAAACCCCTAGAAGTTGAGGTGGAACCCCTGGAAGTGACGGAGTTGCAGGAATTGCAAGAATTACAGGAATTACCGAAACTGGAACTGGAGAACCCGGATCAAGAATAACTTGAGGTCTGGCCCCTGGGGATTCGGGTTTCGAGGCGATCGCAGATGGGTTCAGTTCAGCCGGATGCCCGGTGATTTTGGCACGCTAAGATTCAGGAATTTCAGTTTGAGACTGGCGATCGAGAATCCCTTCGGCAATCCAACGAGCAAACGCTTCATCCCCCATCCGCGATAATGCCTCTAGTAGGATGTCTAGCGATTCTTCCGGCGCGTCCCGAGTTAACTCCACAGGTAGGGCTAACAAGGGCATATTCTGGATTAGTTCCAAGAGGTCCTCGCGGATGCGTTTGCGCTTGGTTTCCAGGACCATCACGGTTCGACGAATCGATCGCTCGCGGGTGACTTCGAGTAATAAAACATCCTGTTCATAAAAGTTATTCATTAAAAAAACTCCTTTATGGATACCCCTTGCCCGAATCGGGTTGCACTTCCCTACTGAAGACCAGCGCGATCGCCCCTTGTGAGCCATCTTAAACGAATTTCCCTTTCCGTAACTACAATCCCTAGGTAGGGGTTAACGCACCACTGTGGTTTCGGCATTTTCCAATCCCTGGAGACCCCATTCTCATGCGCAGTACAGAACCCAGTTAGGGCCGAACTGTGTTGCCCCGGGTAAGTCCGCCCTCTGAATCTCCCCATTGTGCTCCAGACCGCAGGTTTTGGGGTCTCCTCACCCTCCCTCAACCGCTGCGGGTTCAAGCGGCGCTAATTTTCCCCTTTTAAACCCTCGGTAATTCGGCCTATAACTTAAAGAATATGCCGATCGGATTAGTTTCAAAATCTACAAAAAGACAGGGGGCAATTCCTGAAAATTAGTTCTATTTATAAGGGGTAGTTTAAAAAGTTTAGGGAAAATTCTATGCCGACGCAAGAAAAACAACGCCCCGCTCAACATCAAGACCAACAACCGGGCCTGGAATCAGAAATGAATCCCCGTCCTAAAGCCCGTGCTTCTCACTATAAAGGCAGTGGAAAATTAGAAAATAAAGTTGCCCTGATTACGGGCGGAGATAGCGGAATTGGTCGTTCCGTGGCGATTTTGTTTGCCCGAGAAGGAGCGGATGTGGCGATCGTTTATCTGAACGAACATGAAGATGCCAAAAAAACTCAAGAGATGGTAGAAGCGGAAGGGCGGCGCTGTTTGCCGATCGCCGGAGATATCGGTGAAAAAAGCTTTTGTGAACAGGTGGTTAAACAGACCGTGGATGCTTTCGGCCATCTGGATATTCTGATTAATAATGCAGCGGAACAACATCCCCAAGAAAATATTGAGGATATCACTCAAGAACAGTTGGAAAAAACGTTCCGCACCAATATTTTCTCCATGTTTTACCTGACTCAGGCGGCTATGCCTCATCTGCAAGAAGGCAGTGCGATCGTGAATACGACCTCGGTAACCGCCTATAAGGGAAATGAAACTTTACTGGATTATTCTTCCACCAAGGGGGCGATCGTTGCCTTTACCCGAGCCTTGTCTCAAAAAGTGGTCAGCCAAGGAATTCGCGTTAATGGGGTCGCACCCGGTCCAATTTGGACTCCCCTAATTCCCGCCACCTTCCCCCCGGAAAAAGTCGCCTCATTCGGTCAGCAAGTCCCGATGAAACGGGCCGGAGAACCCGAGGAAGTCGCCCCCTGTTATGTGTTCCTCGCCTCGGATGATTCTTCTTATATGACAGGTCAAATTCTGCATCCCAATGGTGGTACCGTTGTTGGTGGTTAAGCGTTGAGCTTGTCACTCAAAATAGCAGGGTAATCCCTCGTCTTTTCAGCTTTGGTGGCAGGACTTACACAGATTTGGAAAATCTATCCTAAATGTAGAGGCGACCAAGGGAATCGCCTCTACATTTATGGGTTCAGGTTAAATCTTGCGTAATACTCCATAGGGTACTGATAAGTCTATAAAAACAACCGGCATCAAGCGGTATGTGTAGGGGCCTGCACATCGAAGCCCCTACAATCCGTTTTTATAGACCTTTAAATACCGTATGGAGTATGACAACGGGATTCTGTATGATTTAAACCTCGCTATATAATCGGGGGAAACCCAAAAAAGGGAGGGATTACACCCCCCCTTTCGGCTGATTTACAACGTTAGGTTAGCAACTAACCAAACTGAGTCTGCATCTTAGGACGCCATTGATTGTTGAATGCGGCTTTTGGCTTCCTTAAACTGCTTGGACACTTGTTCCATTTGGGCCTCATTCATGGTTTGCTGGAATTTATTGAACATATCGTTCTCTTCTTCCTTGACGTGATGCTGCACCATTTCTTTCAACTGTTTGACACGAGTCATAAAGCTGGCATCGCTACCGTTGCTGGATTTGATGGCTTCGAGGAGTTGTTTCATCTCCGCCTGCTCGTTATACAGATGTTGCACTTCTGGGAATTGAGCGCGGATAGCGGGATAGACCACTTCTTCTTCAGCTTCCGAGTGAGCGCTGAGGTCTTTATAGATTTGACCGAAGAATTCTTCGCGTTTTTTAGCGTCGCTGGTGTTTTCGATTTCCGCGAAGAGGGTGTCTACCTTGCGGTGATCTGCACGGAGGATTTCCAAAATGTTCACATCATCTTTAGTGCGGCTGACGGCGCTACCAAAGACACCACTCAAGGCTGCCATTGCATCTTGAACCCGACTCCAGACGCTTTGATCCGGGTCTTGTCCGGTGAGTTCGCGAGTGCCGAGGACTTCGAGAATACCCTTGAGTTGTTCTTGGTGAGAACGGTTTTCAAAGTTCACCGTATTCAGGGGAGTGATGGCGACTTCAATGTCAGCACCGACGACTTGTGCGGCTTTATGGACGAGGAGTCCTTTCATCACCTGAGCGTGTTTGAGCAGTTCGTGCTTAGACATTTTATCAAACAAGCTCATTTTGGAATCTTCCATCATTTTCTGAGCTTGTTTGAGGGTTTCCTCAGTGGTGCTATCGGGTTCAGAGGGATTGCCATATTGAATGATGGTGGTTTCAATGATGCCGAGGTTTTTGCGGTCATCCTCTAGCATACTTTGCAAGCGCTCGCGGATATCGGGGTCGCTGGTGGCGCTGATAAATTTTTGTTCATTAGAAATGAGAAAATTTTGCACAGCTTTCATATCGGCCAATTTTTGGGCGATCGCCATGCGTTTAGTATCTTGTAATTGAACGGTCATTCGGGTGTTCTCCTCGAAATTCAGGATTTAAAGTTGTTGTCAACTGTCCTTCAGTTTAAAAGAGGACACTTTTAAATTCATCCTTCTTTAGGCAGATCGTAGTGTTTTTAAAGGAAGACAAATTTTTAGGCCAATCAGGAGAGATTCCGCAATAACTTTTACTTATTTGTCACGAATACCCTCACTATAAACGTGATGAATCAAGGAAAAACCCAGAAAATTAGGGGGATTTGCCAGATTTGCTCTAGGGTACTCTTAAGTTTAAATATTCCTTTTGACAGGGAAATTTTTATGCCTTTAGGAGGTACACAATTTAGAGAGAAATTTATAAAGGCCAGGGTAACAATCTGCCATTTTCCCAGAAAGAGATGGGCAAATGAGCAAGGGGAAAATTGACGGCTACAGCGATTTGATAAATAGGGGCAAATTTTTCTTGGAAGAAACCCTTTATTCAACTGCGGCGATAGCGCATTCCCGGTAATTGCTCCACCAAGCCGATTAATTCAAGTTGCAATAAGGCACTGGACACCGAGGCGGCATCAAGTTGGGCTTGGGATACAATGAGTTCAAAGGCGATCGGCTCGATCGCCGTTGCTTCCCAGACTTGTTGCAAGGGAGGGGCTAAATCTGGGAGCGATGGCAGGGGGGGCATCACTGCCGTGGGAGAAGTGAGGTTTGCCGCAGTGGGGGAAGGGGTCGGATGATATTTGGGGATAGCCCCTAGCATTTCCAGCAATTCAGTTTCATTGATGATGGTTTCGGCCCCATTTTTCAACAAACGTAAACAGCCTTGAGAATTGGGATCATCAATGCGTCCAGGTAAGGCAAAGACATCTCGGCTATATTCATTGGCGACTTTGGCCGTAATCAGCGCCCCCGATCGCTCGGGTGCTTCCATGACCAGAATGGCCTGACTTAACCCGGCAATAATCCGATTGCGTTGCGCGAAATGTTCTCGCCTTGTGAGTGTTCCTACAGGATGCTCACTCAAAAATAATCCTTTTTGTATAATTTTCTCAGAGAGATTACGATTAGTCTCTGGATATATTTTGTTGAGGGGAGTTCCGAAAACGGCGATCGTGCGGCCATCGGCATCTAAACAACCGAGATGGGCGTGAGTATCAATGCCTGCGGCCATGCCAGAGACAATGGTAAAGCCACATTCCGCCAGAATCTGGCTAATTCGGCGGGTGCATCGCTGCCCATATTCGGAGGGATTACGAGTGCCGACAATGCCGACAATGGGACGATTACCGAGGGTTTCCTGGCGATCGACCTGACCCTGGTAATACAGCAGGGGGGGTGGGTTAGGAATTTCTCCGAGCAAACGGGGATAATCGGGGTCGGCAGGGGTCCAAAAATTGGGGTTTTGGCGCAGATGTTCGCTGTAGAGTTGTTGGGGATTCAGTTGCGATCGCCTGGTGACAATTTTTTCGACCAGTTGCCGACCTAAACCCTGGACCTGAGTGAGAGCCTCGGGTTCAGCTTGCCAAGCAGCGGCTAAACTGCCGAAGTATTTAAACAAGCGACCCAGTAACACCGGGCCGACTGCGGGAATTTGCGACCAAGCCACCCAAAATGCTCGTTCTTCCAGATACATTGACCCTAATGACTCCTATCGAAAAATCGGGGGGAAATATAGGCGATCGCATTTTACAAGTACCCTTCGGAATCCGTCCTGGGAGAGCCATCATCATTGAGGCTTGTCATCCCGGGAATGGATGGCGATCGTACCCCCTTGAATTTTAGGGGAAAGTGTAGTTTGGAACAACGGAAAAGTTTGTTGACCTGAGATCTTGCACCATGCTCAACACCGGCGGGGGATTAATCCCCCGCCTCATAGAATCAAGTCGTCTAAAGACGACTGTAAGTCTTATCCTGTGGTGTTTTCAGTCGGTTTCAACCGACTTGAACTGTTAGGCCGCCAATCGTTTGAACCCCCGCCGGTTGTTGCTTGGCGACCAATTTGGGGCAAAAACCGGGTTTCTGGTCCTGGGGGTCTGATGCTCTGAGCATTAGGCGATCGCCGGGTCCAGGGACTGGCTGGATTGGACCAGCAATGTACTGTATAAGTGACTGAGTTGACGAGCTACGCCATCCCAGCTAAACTGGCTTTCGACCCGTTCGCGAGCGGCTTGGCCTAAGTCGGTTTGCCAGTCGGGGTGAGATAAAATTCGGTCAATGGCGACGGCAAAGGCGGCATCATCCTGGGGTGGACAGAGTAGACCTGTTTCTTCTGAAACCACGGTAAACTGTAATCCGCCCACATCTGAAGCTACAACTGGGGTGCGGCTGGCCATTGCTTCGATCGCCACTAATCCAAAGGGTTCATAATGGCTAGGAACCACGCAGACATTGGCCGCTGCATAATATAAGGGCAACTCGTCATGACCAATCCGTCCGGGAAAGGTTGTCAAGTCAGCAATTCCCAATTCTTCGACAAGACTGCCAATGCGATCGCGTTCTTTCCCATCGCTTTGACCTGGACGCCAACCTCCACCAATCATCAGCCGGAGGTCCTGCTGATCCCGCAGGGTGGAACGACTCATCGCCCGAACTAAGGTTTCAATCCCTTTGCGTCGGTCAAATCGACCCACATAAAAGACCACAGAACTATCTTGGGGAATGCCCAGTTTTTCCCGCGCTATTGCCTGGGAAACACCGCCAAATTGATGAATATCGGTGCCGCAAGGAATCACATCGATCTGTCCCTTGGTGGAAACAAGAGTTCTCATGTGTTCTTTTTCCTGGGGAGAAGTCGCGACAATGCGATCGGCATTTTCCAAACAAGCCTTTTCAACGCCTAAGCGGGTACTGGCAATCATCGGAATGGTGGAAACGGCTTTATACTTGACGGCACCCAGCGAGTGGTAAGTATGAACCTGTTGGATGGGTTGAATTTTTTTCAACTCCATTCCTACTGCTGCCGAAATCCAATAATTCGTATGAACCAAGCGATAGTCTAGGCGCTGTTGTTCTTGAAATTTCAGAAATTCTTGAACAAACTCGGGGACATATTCATAAATTTTTTGGCGCGGAACGAATTCTTCGGGTCCGGCAACTAAGCGAATGGTCCGACAATTGGGGGTATGTTGTACTATCGTCGGTTGTGTGGCATTGGACTTGCGGGTGAACATATCAACTTGCCACCCTAGATTGCCTAACGCTTCTCCAACCTTGCGAACATAAACATTTTGGCCTCCGGCCTCTTCTTTACCAATTTCTATGGCTGGGTCGCCATGAACAGAAATTAAAGCAATCGACTTGGACGTTATCATAGGTATAAACTAGGGGTGAAGAAACTGAATTATAAAAACACGGCCAGTGTTGAGCGGCGGGATTCCAGTTCGGTTGGGTTATCCCTGAATACTAGAGGTGACCTAGATTCTGTGGGGACTTCTTAACACTAGGCTTAGGGACTCCAGGACTGGTACTGGAACTCAAAGCGTTGAACTAACATCCTTTTCAGTCAAAAGTCTGAGCAAAACCCTCTATTTAAGGGGTCTGATCGGTGATGTTTTCCCTTGCATAAAATGGAAGATAGAACCCGGCAGTAGAGGTTTGTTCTTCCGCACTTTTGGGCGAGGAAAATTTATAGGGAAATAATAAAAAATAACTCAAGGCGATCGCATCTACCCCCCGAAATAATTCGAGGGGAATAGCTCAAGGAACATCACCTCAATCCCACCCATAAAATGTGGCGACAGAATGAGTGAATTGGCCTGATGGCATGGAGGTTAATCCCTGGAGCTGATTTTATATGTTAGCTGTCTTGAAGCCCAACTCCCGCCCCGGTCATCTCTGCTATGTCATGATTTATTGACAATTAACGACAAGGCGCATTTTTGCTTAGAATTGAGGGGGAGTCAAACCCTCCTAATGGGTTCTGTCGCACTGTTGGAGACTTTAAAAGGCTTGGTCCACAATGAAGGAACCTATGCCCTCTATCATTTTTGTTCTGTACAACCCTGTCCAGAAATATCAATTATCGGGTTAAGGCTGCGCTTTTTGCTGTTCCTTGAGGTAGGCAAAAACACTTTTATCTCCAATATCTGACGGAATGTCTTGGCCCGCTTTTCGCAAGGCAAAGATTAGAAAGAGAATGGCCCACAGGGCTAATAGGATTTTTTCCATTGAGGGAGTTAATAAACCTGAGAGGTGACCTAAAATTAGCAGGGGAACTAAGGGGGTGAGCAATTTAGTTTCTAGGCGATTGAAACAAAAGGCTTCTTTAAAATAAATGCCAGTTAATGCCACAAAGGTAAATCCGATACCGACGAGGGCGATCGCCTCGTGATAAACTGTGACTACGAAAGGGTCAGGGCGAGTAAAAATCACCGTTAATGCAGTGACGGCCCCAGTCGCCCAACAGACTTGAAGGAAGCGATGGAGGACTTGCAGATAAATGTGAATCGTCAGTAAGCTGACGCCGAGGGCAAGACAGAAACAGGCATAGAGTACGCTCAGACTGGTGAGGACATTGGGAGTAGTTCCTTGCCAAAAGAGGAGAACTGTGGCAATGGCGAAACTGAGGGCGGCTACCATCAAGCCACTGCGATAGATGATAACAGATTGGCGATCGCTGGGGGTAATGCTAAATTCCCCAAACTGCCCTTGATAGACTGGAGATTCCATAGAATTAGCTTGAGTCATGATGAATTTGACCGATCTACTCCAAGATAATGGGTGTTCGAGATACACTTTAGATTATGACCGATTTGATGACTGACCCGACCCTGATCCGATTTAAATATGACTAAATCAAAAAAACCTCCGAAACAAAGCGCCTCATCCCCCTCGGTCCCGAAAATTATAGAAATTGATGAAGGGGTATTTGGCCCCCGGCTCATGGAACGGGGGGAAATTCCTATCAATCCTCAGAGAATCCTTGATTTAGTCAAACGGATGAGCCAGATAGAAGAGTTATTACTAGATGATGAGGATGAGGATGAGGATGATTTATTTTTAGAAGATATTTTTGATGAGGATGAGTTTGAACTAGAATTACAAGAAATTTTAGGGAGTCCTAATTTAGAGGTCAATGAAGAAAATTTAAACCGATATTTACAATTTTTGAAAGCTCGGATTAAACCCCCTTATAATCTGACAGGAAATGGAGAGTTTGACTGGGAAGAAGAGTATGTGAGTGGCGGCAAGAGCAAAAAAGAATATGAAAATCTGAAAAAACACAAGCCTTCTTATGTGGATACCTTTAGCTTGGTTCAGTTTTGTGATGTGGGTACAGAGGGGATTATGGTGAAGGTGGAACGAACGAGCGATCGCCGCCAGTTTATCTTGCCTTTAATTGATTTAGATGTGACCAAAGAAGATCCCGAGCATTTTGAGTTGATTGATAATTATCTCCTGTGGTTTTTCAGTTATTAGACCAATTTGCCGACAGTTGAGGGTTGGCGATCGCCCTTTTCAACAACCCATCCTGATCCTTTAGCTCAACCTCACCCTCACCGTTGCACCAACGGCAAGTTGGAATGTATCCGCCGCATTGCCGCCATTGATGGCAATTTCTACCCAACTGTGAGAACCGACGAGGGCGATCGCACCTCCTCTGGGCGCATCACTGTAAGTATTTCCCCCGGGGATCATGCGATCGCCCACTCCAACTGACCCGAGTTTTTCCATCACCCAAGTGCTAGGAATGTTCGTGATCAGGTTACCAAAGCAATCGATATATTGGATACAACCGGCGATTTCCTGGTTTTGCCACTGACATTGTGGCAGATCCAGGGTGACTAAAGTCTGGGGATCAATCCTGGGTCCTAGATCCTCTAAAGGCACTCCTTTAGTCAAATGAGCACCTACGGGAGCAAAAATATCTCGCCCATGAAATGTGGTACTCGGAGCAGGGGTGCGCCAGTAGTCAGAATTGCTCAGTTCCACTGCCGCGAGAATGGGGTTTTCTGGAGTAAGTATCCCAGAGAATAACCCGTTATCAGGTCCTACCAAGATGGAGTGCGGGAGTTGAAGGGCGATCGCCCGTCTTGCACTGCCGACACCGGGATCCACAACGGCGACATGAACCGTCCCCTGGGGGAAATAGGGATAAGCATTCATCAGACAAAAACGCGCAGCAGCGACATCCTGGGGAGGAATCTCATGGGTGAGGTCCACAATGGTGACCCCGGGATTCATACAGGCGATGACGCCCTTCATCACGCCGACATAGACATCATGGGAACCAAAATCGGTTAAGAGGGTAAGCATGGGATAGGGGAGATGGGGAGGATAGGGAGGATGTTCAACGTCCCGATTTGCTGTCGTTTCTTTCTGATGGGGGGTGGCGATCGCCTGTTGGCGTTGGCAGAGTCTCGGGTTACTCCAGGAGGTTAATGCCCGGAAACGACTGAAGTCGTTACTACAAACTAAGAAGTTTATCCGAACCCTCCTCAAGATACCGGAAAGGGGACCAGAGAAGGCTAGTTATAAAAACCTACCCCTCCCTTGTCCCTTGTCCCTTGTCAGGATCGGGAGCATGAATCGGAGATGATTATTAAAATTTTGGTAAATTTTGATACTATTCCTGATTTTAAGTGTTATTTTGGAAGTAAGGGAAAATACACGAATTAAAAACGGAAAAAGTCCACCATGAACAAAATTAGTCATGAAACCTTGAAACAAGCCGCAGCCATGCATCGGGCAACTATCCGCCAGAAGCTACAGTATCGCCTGGAAATGGCTAGACAGAAAGGGGATGAAAGCTTGATTCGGATGCTTGAAGCCGAAGCCAACTATTTCAGCTAATGCCTGATTATAAGGAATCCCGTTGATAAAACCCCGAATACAGACTAGATATAGAGACGCCTCATTTCGCGTCTCTATCGTAGTTTAAGGGTCTAATCTCAGAGTTGGGGGTTCTGCTCAAGATTAGATATCAGCTTTGCAATATTTTAAGAAGTGGGAGCATCTCAGGGACTTGAACAGCTAGGAGGATGCTCCCATTTCTGTTGGAGATATTCTATTTCCCTCAAGGGTCCTGACAGCCACTCTACAGAAACTGGATACTGCTGACCCCTGCGGCAGGGATTCCCATCAGGGATGCCAAAACTTCGCCGGTACTGGCGATCGCAATCTCAGTGGAGTTCCCGTTTTGAGTAATCAAGAGTTGATCCACGGTTAAATCCCCGGTTAATTCCAGAAAATCCTGTTCCACTTCAAAATCCCAAATCAGGTCCTGGTTATAACCCGCCTGGAGTACAAACCGATCGCGCCCGTTGCCGCCAATCAGGGTATCATCGCCGAAATCCCCACTCAGGCGATCGTTCCCATCTCCTCCCGCGAGGATATCGTTCTGTTTACCGCCAAATAAGGTATCGTCTCCCTGATCGCCATTGAGGGTGTCATCGCCGCGATCGCCATAAAGGAAGTCATTTCCAGCACCCCCAGAGAGACAATCTTTTTCCGTATTAGGATCCATCGGTTCCTCAATGCCGGTACCCCCGAGAAGCGTGTCATCCCCATCGCCACCGCAAAGGATATCATTGCCGCGATCGCCAAAAATTAAATCATCCCCCTGATCTGCGGCAACAATATCATCCTCCTTGCCACCGCGTAGGGTATCGTTTCCCTCACCCCCAGATACCGAATCATCCCCCTGGTTGCCGTTAAGGAAATCATTTCCAGCGCCACCGAAGAGCAAATCTCGCCCATTGGGATCGAGCACTGCGGCATCATTGGGATTTCCCAGCAGCGTATCATCGCCGAGTTCGCCCAACAGGGTATCATTGCCAATGTCGCCAAAGATGAGGTCATTATCTTTGCCACCGTGCACGACATCATCCTCTTTTCCGGCATGAATGGTATCGCTTCCTTCGTTGCCGAAGAGGTAGTCATTCCCGCGATTCCCAAAGAGTAAATCAGCGTCAAGGAAGGGACCGACAGGGATATCACTGCCTTTGCCACCGTAGAGAGTATCGTTGCCTAAATCGCCATAGAGGGTATCGCTATCCTCATCGCCCAATATCTGATCATCGTCTTTTCCACCCCATATCCGATCGCCTCCGAATCCGCCGGAAATGGTATCGTTGCCTTCGTTGCCAAATAGATCATCTTCCCCGGCATTCCCTTCTATCCAGTCGCGATCGCCTTGGGAACCGATGGGAAAATTGCTACCCATTCCACCCAGGATAGTATCGTCTCCGGCACTTCCTAAAAGATTGTCATCACCCGGGTTGCCAAAGAGTAAATCATTGCCACTGCCTCCGTTCATTTCGTCAGCGCGACTGCTGCCTTGTAAGGTGTCATCTTCTTCGGTCCCGATGAGGATATTTTCCACCGCATTCGGTTGGGCGATCGCTGCTGCTAACGGCACGAATTCTGGTACTGTCAACGTCGGGCAATTGCAATCCGGTACCTCTATGGGAGTTAAGGGGGGTATCGGTGTTTCCGTTAAGCTGGAATCTGGATTGAGGGTTGATGGCAGGATGGGTTCTCGTACCACTTCCAAAAGAGGTGAGGGAGTGGGTTGCGGTTGCGGTTGCGGTTGCGGGGTTGGGGTTGGGGGTTCGTCATCGTCAGTAATGGTGGCGATCGCTTGGTCCGTTGCGATCGCGGCATTGACGGGATTAGAAAGATTAACAAAAAACTGTTCATCGGGTTCATCAATCGTATCGGGGGCGATCGCTACCGTAATCGTTTTGGTAGTTTCCCCAGGATTAAACTGTAATGTGCCACTCGTTGCCGTATAATCTTCCGGCGAAGTCGCACTATTATCAACCGTGGCATAATTTACGGTAGCGACTTGGTTGAGTGCCGCATTCAGAGTAACCGTAAAAATTGCAGTAGTTGTATCAGAATTTCCTTCAATAACTGTAATATCTTCCAGGGTGAAACTAGGTGCAATCACCACTTGACCCCCAGAAAATTCCGAAGTGTTGTTATTGGGGTCTGTTGCGGTAGCGGTGATAAATTCATTAGCAGGAACTGCATTGGGAAAGGTTTCCGTAAAGCTAACATTACCCGTAGCATCGGTGGTAACCGTGGCAAACCCAATAAATCTTTCCCCTTCGCCAAATTCCGAGGGGTCTAAAGCTCGATTGGCGAAAAATTCCAGGCGAAATTCAGTGTTAGCGGTGCTGTTGAGCGTCCCCAAAATTGTGGTAGTTGTTCCATCAGAAATCGCTGAAGTGATGACGGGAAAATTTTGAAGATTATTAGTCCCTGTATCTGCATCGCCTTCATCATTGGCTGTTGTCCCGGCAAGGTTACTAGCAGGACCGACTAAATCGATGCCTAAGCGACCGTTGGAAAAGATAGCATTGGATAAAATTCCGTTATTTGTACCCACACTAACCTGAATTCCCGCCCTTCCATTAAAGCCAATTCGATTGGCCTCTCCCGTAGCTGTTCCCCCAATGAGGCTATTACCCGTCAGGGAAACCAGCTTAATGCCATCATCAGCATTTCCTAGGGGGCTAATTCCATCAATTTGAGTGCCTATAAAGTTACCTAAGACTCGGTTATTACTGGCATCGAGGTAAAGTCCATCACGGCTATTTCCTGAAATCAGATTACGGGCATTTGGCGTCGTCCCACCGATGATCGTGTTGCGAGGGAAAGCATCACTAAAAATTCCATGCCGACCATTGCCGATCGCCAAAGTGCCTGTAACATCAGTGCCGATATAATTTCCGGCAATCAGGGTATCCGAAGAGGCCAAACCTAAATCAATTCCATCGGAGCGATTTCCGGAAATTAGATTACCAGAACCGGGTTCTAACCCGCCAATTGTAGTGTTTGCTGCCGCTATAATATAGAGACCAATCCCATTGCTAAGGGCAGATTGTCCCGTAATATTAGTGCCAATGAAATTGCCTATAACTTGATTATTGGTGGCATTTATTTGAACGCTAACACCGGTTGATTGATTGCCAGAAATAATATTGCGATCGCCTTCAGTTGTACCGCCAATCTGATTCCCTGTTGCACGTTGAGCGATCACAACGCCCGCTTCGCCATTCGCCAGTGCTACATTCCCTGTGAAATCGGTGCCGATTAAATTTCCCGTCACTCGATTATCATTGGCACTGCTGCCACTGATTTGAATCCCATCGGCTCTATTTCCAGAGATTAAGTTATTTTGAATAATATTATTCGCACCCTCAATCCGCACTCCGGCTAATCCACCATTTTCTACAGCTTTGTCTCCTTGAGAATTAGTGCCAATATAATTGCCCAGTATTGAATGAAGTCCGCTCGTTTCACGAACATAAATTCCCGAAGAACCATTCCCCGAAATAACATTTCGAGCGTCAGCAGAATCCCCGCCGATTAGAGTCCTGGAGCCCCCGGATATCCCAATCCCATAAAACGCATTTCTGAAGGAAATTTCCCCCGTAACATCGGTGCCAATAAAATTGCCTAAGATTTGATTATCATTCGCCTCATTGCCACTAATTTCAATTCCATAAAAGCCATTACCCGAAATAATGTTGCGGGCATTGACAGTTGTGCCCCCAATCCGATTATTGGGCGCATTCCGAATGACGATACCACTGCCTCTGTTACCTAAATCTTGAGTCCCGGTGACATTGGTTCCGATAAAATTCCCTAAAATCTGGTTTCCACTCGCCCGGTTGCCTTCAATATCAATTCCCACAGAAGAAGTATTATTATTCCCCGAGATCAGGTTATTTTGAATCCTATTATTAGCCGATTCTCGAATAAAAATACCGGAACCGCTACGTTCCAATAAACCCGTTCCTGTGGCATCGGTTCCCAGGTAATTGTTCTCAATCAAATTATTCCCATTTTCCCGGATTAGAATAGCGGCATTACTAAATCCCGCCCGATTAATCACAAATCCGCGAACGGTACTGTTTCCAGCGGTAATCTGTAAAACCCCGCCATCTAATCCGCCTACATTTGTTCCATCAATTTCAATCAGGGGAGTCCCCGTATATCCGGATTGAGTGGTGGCATCGATAATGACAGAATTCGTGATGATTGGAAAAGGTGATAAAGGCTGTATTGTCTGCACACCATTTCCGCTAATATTAAAGGTTATGGTATCAGTATCTGAATTGGCATTGGCATCTAAAATCGCTTGTCGAAAAGAGCCTACACCGATGTCATTGGTGTTGGTAACAGTAAAGGTTGCCAAAATAGAGGGATAATTTTCTAGGGTTTCGGCAGGGAAGGCTAAAACACTGTCTATTTTGCCCGTTTTGACTTCAAAGTTCCAATTTCCGCCTCGGGTACTACTGCCGGTTTTGCTGTTAGAAGCGGCAACGGTTATTCCGGTTAATTGGCTGAGTTTTTGGATGAATTGTTCTCCCCGATCGCCTGCTGCCACTTCGCACCCATAAAGGAGCAAGGAGGGAGAGACATCCGGGGAAAAAGCATCACTCCACTGCTGCAACAAATCCCCATAAAAACTTAAATTTTTTAAAGTGAGATACCCGTTGCCGAGTTGCAGACTGGCAGCACTACCATGAGAGACAATATGCAGGGTATGCAATCCCTTTCTCGCGGCTAAAATAGCGGAAATCTGCTCAATTCCGTCTTGTTCTGTTTCGAGGGCGATCGCCTCTGTTCCCGCAACCGTGGCAACAGCTAATTCTTGCCATTCTGGTACTCCCGAATCAATCAAGACGAGGGTATGAATCGAGGGCTGTTTAAGAGTAGGTTTCGCCAAAGTTTCCATCATGATAGTTCTCCCAATTATTTATTATGGGTTCGAGGATAAGTAATTTTTACGGCTTCACTTTTGTGATAAACCAAAAATTTTAAATCAAGCCTAATCATTTAAGAGATGAAAGCATATTTTTTAGAAAATGGGGGTTCTAGTTGACCCAAATTTATAAAAATTTACAAAAAATTGAGGGGATCGCTATTTCCTGCGATCGCCCTCGATTAGTAGGTGAATTTACGTTGAATAATTTCCTGGAGAGGTTAGAAACCCGGTTTCTGCTCCTAGTATCAAGTGCGGAGGATTATCGTCCGCCAACTACGACATTTTGAATAGAAATGTGCGGTCCCCCAACACTGACGGGTAACGGAGATTGTCCACCTTTACCACATCCCCCATTTAGATAAACCGAATCAGAACCGATCGCCTGAATATCCTTCAAAGTTTGAAACACATTCCCCGAAAGCGTCACATCACTCACGGGTTCCGCAATTTTTCCATCGCGAATCATGTACCCTTCTGCTGCTGCAAAAGTAAACATTTCGCCATTCGTTTGACCCCCAAGCATCCGGACTGCATAAACCCCTTCATCGATATTGGCAATCATGTCCTCAAAGGAGCAATCTCCCGCTTCAATGGCGGTATTGGTCATCCGCACAATGGGGGCGTAGGTGGCACTGAGGGCGCGAGCATTTCCCGTGGGTTTTTCATGCATTTTGCCCGCAGTTTCTCGGTTGTGCAAACGCTGAGTCAAAACGCCATCCTTGATTAAATATTTCCGTTGACCCTCAACGCCTTCATCATCGTATTTCATTGAACCCGGTAAGTTCGGAATTGTGGCATCATCCACCACATTTAATTGAGAAATTCCCAAGGGTTTACCGAGTTGCAGCACTTCCTGCATTTGCGGATTTTCATAGACAAAATCCGCCTCAGACAAATGACCGAATGCTTCATGAATGAAAACTCCGGCGAGATAGGGATCAAGAACAACAGTATATTGCCCACCTTTAACAGATTTGGCTTCTAACTGGCGAATTGCCCGTTCTGCGGCACTGCGAACCCGATTTTCAATGCCGGTGAAGGCATCATAATCCGATCGCGAATGCACCGATTCATACCCTTGGCGCACTAAACCGCCTTCCCCCCTGGCGATCGCCCCAAAACCGCCGGAAACATCCAGACGTTCTTGAGCAATACAGGTCCCGGTGGAATTGACAAAATAGGTAATCCCAAAGCGATCGCGATAACTGGAACTGGTGGTTTGAATCCTTGGGTCAAAATCCAGCAAAAGCTGATTATACTGTTCCACCATTTGCCGCTTTTCTGCCAGGGAGACCCCACGAGGGTCCCGGAGTAAGGACTCCGCGACATAATCCTGAATGGGTTTAATATCAGCCAACTGAGTGGTATCTGAACCGATTAATTTAGCTTGGGAAATCGCTTCTTCCAGGCGATCGCCCAACTCGTCCAACCCATTAAACGTGACGAAACTCCACCCCCCCTTATGACAGGCGCGGACCCCACCAGCAAGGGAAAAATTGCGATTCACCGCATCAAGGCGATCGCCGCGAAACGCGATCGCCGTGGATTCGCTTTGTTCCATGCGAATTTCTAAATAATCGACGCGATCGCGGTAAGGGGCGATCGCTGAGAGTAACCGATCCTGCATTGAATGATTCACGCGCTAACGTTCCCGATTGGACAACTTGTAATCTTTCTTACTTCCAGTCTAATGTGCCAAACTCGGACCCCGGTACAGTCGGGATTAAAAACCGGGGTTATGCCCGAAAATTTGGAACCCTTGACCGCATTCTGAGGGCCATCACCCCGGTTTTTGGTCCCTAAAGCATCCGTACAGGAGCCAGAAGACAACCCTGGGGGACTTGTCCGACCCCTTTAAGAGGGGACCCACCGCCTAGAATCTAAAACTGTACCGATGCTCTAAAATCTCTAGCGTCGGGAAAATGCAATGGTATAAGATAAAAGCTTGTCCCATTACCCACCTTGAAGATGGCAGAAACCCTTTTCTTCAACGCGCTCAAAGCCGCCATTGACGAAGAAATGGCCCGCGACCCTACAGTATTCGTCCTCGGTGAAGATGTCGGTCAGTATGGAGGATCCTACAAAGTCACCAAGGACCTGTACGAAAAATATGGCGAACTGCGGGTACTCGACACCCCGATCGCGGAAAATAGCTTTACCGGAATGGCGGTTGGGGCCGCTATGACTGGATTGCGTCCGATTATTGAAGGCATGAACATGGGCTTTTTGCTCCTCGCCTTCAACCAAATCGCCAACAATGCCATGCTGCGCTATACCTCCGGTGGCAACTTTACAATGCCGATGGTGATTCGCGGTCCCGGTGGGGTTGGACGACAACTCGGTGCCGAACATTCCCAGCGCTTAGAAACCTATTTTCAGGCCGTTCCGGGCTTAAAAATGGTCGCTTGTTCCACCCCCTACAACGCCAAAGGATTGCTCAAGAGTGCCATCCGTGACAATAACCCCGTGCTATTTTTCGAGCACGTCCTTCTTTATAATTTGAAAGAAGACCTGCCCTCGGAAGAATATCTAGTGCCCCTAGATAAAGCAGAAGTGGTCCGACGGGGCAAAGATGTCACGATTTTGACCTATTCGCGGATGCGCCATCACGTTCTGCAAGCGGTGCCGCAGATCGTCAAAGACGGGTTTGATCCGGAAGTCATTGACTTAATTTCCCTCAAACCCCTAGATCTCGACACCATTGGCGAATCCATTCGCAAAACCCATCGGGTGATTGTGGTTGAGGAAGCCATGAAAACCGGAGGGATTGGGGCTGAAATTATTGCTTCAATTAATGATCGGTTCTTTGATGAGCTGGATGCACCTGTGCTGAGACTTTCGTCACAGGATATTCCCACGCCCTACAATGGAACCTTAGAGCGACTAACCATCGTGCAACCGCCCCAAATTGTTGAAGCGGTGCAAAAAATGGTTGGCTTAAAAATATAAGACAGTGTTGAAAAGTGAGTTTTGAGTTTTGAGTGAAATTGTCTAAATTTACAACTTAAAACTCAATTCTCAACCCTCTAGAAACAGGTAAAGTCATGCAAAAAAACCGTTCATTATTGGCTTTAATTCTGGTTCTGGTTATTGCCGCGATCGTTGCGTTGGTGAATGTCCCATTCCGGTTGGGATTGGATCTTCAGGGGGGTTCCCAACTCACCCTTCTGGTGCGACCCTCACCCGAGGTCCCGCAAATTACCTCCTCCGTGATGGAAGCTGTACAGAGCGTAGTCAGAAACCGGGTTGATGCTCTTGGGGTATCTGAACCCATTGTTCAGTCCGTCGGGACGGATCAGATTCTCGTCCAACTCCCAGGGGTCAGCGATCCCGCCCAAGCCGAGCGGGTGCTGGGGGGGACCGCTGTCCTGGAATTTCGCGAAGAAACCGCGAGTCAGGAAATCCGGGTGCAACTGGACGTGCGGATCCAAGAAGCCACCCAAATCGCCCTAGAGTTGGAGGCGTTAAAAGCATCGGGAGAACAAGGACAAATTGCTGAAAAGCAAGCCGAGTTCGATCGCAAGCGCGAAGAAATTCAGGCACTCAATCTCCAACTCTATGAAAAAACCCCCCTCACGGGTTCTAATCTGGAGGATGCCTATCCTGAACCGGCGCAAGTAGGGGCCGGGGCTTGGAATGTGGGTCTAGTTTTTGATAACGAAGGCGGAGAACTCTTCGCCCAACTCACCCGAAATCTGGCGGGAACCGGACGGACCCTAGGGATTTTTCTGGATGAAAAACTAATTAGTTCTCCCACAGTCCCTGCCGAATTTGCTACCACGGGGATTACCGGAGGACGTGCTGTGATTCAAGGCAACTTTACCGTACAAGATGCCAATGAACTCGCGGTCCAACTGCGGGGTGGAGCCTTGCCGGTGCCGGTAGAAATTGTGGAAAATCGCACCGTTGGAGCAACCCTGGGGCGCGATAGCATTGTTAGAAGTATCTATGCCGGAATCGGGGGCCTGGTACTGGTCTTGATTTTTATGGTGGTCTATTACCGTTTACCCGGTGTGATTGCCGATCTGTCCCTGGTGATCTATGCCATTCTGACCTTAGCCAGTTTCTCACTGTTGGGGGTGACTTTGACCCTACCGGGAATTGCCGGATTTATCCTCAGTATTGGGATGGCGGTGGATGCCAACGTCCTGATTTTTGAACGGACCCGGGAAGAATTACGGGCCGGAAAGAGTTTGTATCGGTCGGTAGAGTCGGGTTTTTACCGCGCTTTTTCGAGCATTTTGGATAGCAATGTCACCACGCTGATTGCCTGTGTCGCCTTATTTTGGCTGGGTGCTGGTTTGGTGAAAGGGTTCGCATTGACCCTGGGAATTGGGGTGGCGGTTAGTATGTTTACGGCGATTACTTGCAGTCGCACGTTAATGTTTTTGGCGATTAGTGTTGATGACCTTCGCAAGCCCGAACTGTTTTGTCCGAACCTTCAAAATGTTAGGAAAGTTTAGGGGGATGTGTTACCAGAGGCAGATTCGATGAGATTAAACATTAACAAACAGCGCCAATTGTGGTGGACATTATCCGCAGCCGTTGTGGTAGCTGGGTTGATTTCGATGGTGATTTCCTGGCAACAGTTGGGAGCCCCCCTGCGTCCGAGTCTGGATTTTGTTGGGGGGACTCGGTTGCAGTTGGAATTGGATTGTTCGGTTCCGGGTAATTGCGATCGCCCGATTGAATCGGGAACGGTGCGATCGATTCTCACCAGCCAAGGATTGGGCAGTAGTAGCATTCAAGTCGTCGGTGAGGAACGGCAGGCGTTATCCATTCGCACCTCTACCCTGGATGTGGAACAACGCACTCAACTGGTGAATTCTTTAACGGAAGAATTGGGCAGTTTTGATGCACAAAAGAGTCAAATTGATACCGTGGGTCCAACCCTTGGCCGTCAATTGTTTACCCAAGGACTCTTGGCATTGATTGTCTCGTTTGCTGGGATTATTGTCTATCTCAGTTTCCGGTTCCAATTCGATTATGCCCTGTTTGCGATCGTGGCTTTATTCCACGATGTATTGATTACGGTGGGGATTTTCTCAATTCTGGGACTGGTTTTGGGGTCGGAAGTGGATAGCTTGTTTATTGTGGCGTTGCTCACGATTATCGGGTTTTCGGTGAATGATACCGTGGTGATTTACGATCGCATCCGGGAAACCCTGGCTCAGGATAAATTGAATCGCCCCATTGATCAAATCGTGGATGAGGCGGTGAATCAAACCCTGGGGCGATCGATTAATACCACGGCAACCACGATGTTACCTTTGGTCGGGATTTTCCTGTTTGGGGGGGAAACCCTCAAATACTTTGCCCTAGCCTTAATTGTGGGGTTTTTGGCGGGTGTGTATTCCAGTCTGTTTTTAGCGAGTACCTTGTTAACCTGGTGGCGAGAACGCAATGGACAAGGGATGTCCCCAGTACCAGAGGGTCCAACCCCTGGGGAAGCATCCCCAGACTCGAACGAAGGTTAGTCCGGGTTAATGCTGCGTCGTTCTTCTGGATTTAGCGAGGTTGACGTGATCTTCTATCAATTGAGATTGCTCTGATGGAGAACAATCACGAATTTAGCGATCGCCCCCTCGACTCCGTTTCTCTGCAACAGGACCCCAGGTTCGAGCAAGAAGTGCAACGGTTACATGAGTACACCGTTGCCGCTCGTTGGGTGTTGGTGTTGCTGCTGTGGCTAACGGTGGGGAGTTTTAGCCTGTGGGCGTTGCGAGACGATATCAGACTGCTGTCTGAACATTTTACCTGGGCGAGTCTGCGCTACGCCCTTAGTCTGCGGTACAATCCCATCCCGGCGATCGGACTCACCTTCACCGTGAGCATGACCGTTGCAGTCCTGGTTTGGCAAAGTCGCAACATTTTATTTGGAATGCCACAATCAGAGCGATCGCGCTTAGAACAACAACTCCTCCGGATTCGTCAACAGGGTCCCTCTCATCCCCTCTATTCCTGGATTGTCCAGTCTCCCCGCCTGAAATAACTATCCATATCCTGTGCGGGTCGTCTTTCCAACTCGACCCGCCGCTTGGTGAGCTTGAAGAATCTCAAAACATAGCTCATGAAAACCGATACCATTTTTTACCGCATCTTTCAACAATATCCCCGCAGCTTTTTTGAACTCATCCACAGTTCCCCCGGGAACGCTGAGGAGTATCAATTTACCTCCGTGGAAGTTAAACAATTAGCCTTTCGGTTAGATGGGTTATTTCTTCCAAAAACCGATAAACCTGACCAACCTTTCTACCTCGCCGAAGTCCAATTTCAAGCGGATGAAACGTTTTATTCGCGGATTTTTGCCGAACTTTTCCTCTACCTGCGTCAATACCAACCGAGCTCTCCTTGGCGCGTGGTCATCATTTATCCCAGTCGAACCCAGGAACGAGAACAACGGCACCAATTCCACGAACTCCTGGACTCCGGGCGAGTCACTCGCATTTATCTCAATGAGTTAGACAACCCGGACGACTCATTAGGATTCGCCATTGTTAAACTGGTGGTAGAACCCGAACAAGAGGCGATCGCCACCGCCAAACGCCTGATTACCAAAGCCCAACAAGAACTAACCATCGCCCCTGTTCAACGGGATATCATTGATTTAATCGAGACCATTATCGTTTATAAACTACCCCAAGCTAGTCGAGAGGAGATTGCCAAAATGTTAGGACTTACCGATTTAAAACAAACCCGCTTTTATCAAGAAGCATTTGTCGAAGGTCGCGAAGAAGGCCTTGAAGAAGGTCGCGAAGAAGGTGTCCAACAAGCAAAGCGAGACTTTGTTCAACGTCTTGCTAACCGAGGAGAAAGTTTAGAAGAGATTGCCCAATTGTCTGACTTACCCCTGTCAGTGGTTCAAGAAATCTTGGACTCCTCGAATCAATCTCAGTTGTAACGGCTCCCTAATTTAATCGAGACCATTATCGTTTATAAACTACCCCAAGCAAGTCGAGAGGAGATTGCCAAAATGTTAGGACTTACCGATTTAAAACAAACCCGCTTTTATCAAGAAGCATTTGTCGAAGGCCGCGAAGAAGGTCGCGAAGAAGGTCTCCAAGAAGGTCTCCAAGAAGGTCTCCAGCAAGCAAAGCGAGACTTTGTTCAACGTCTTGCTAACCGAGGAGAAAGTTTAGAAGAGATTGCCCAATTGTCTGATTTACCCCTGTCAGTGGTTCAAGAAATCTTGGACTCCTCGAATCAATCTCAGGGGTAAAAAGTTTCCTACTCGTTAGGGGCTGGTTACCTCTGCTCTATCCTCGAAAAAACTGGCGGAAATCTTCATCTTGGGTACTTAATTTTACCCAAGAAACCCCGGCTTTACTTAATTTTTGCACCAGCCGATCGCAGGCGGGGCGTTCTGTGGCATAATGACCGGCGTCAATCAGAACTAAGCCGCGATCGCGCGCTTCCTGGAATTGATGAAATTTGCAATCTGAGGTGAGATAAGCCTCAGCACCGGCTTGAACTACGGCATCGATATAACTTGCTCCCGAACCGCCTAAAACCGCTAACCTGCGGATGCGCTTTTGGGGTTCGGCAGGAGAAACAATTAGTTCGGGCGGATGGAATTTTTCTTGAATTAGGGTTAACAAATCCCGGAGGGAAAGTGCCGGTTCCAGTTGTCCAATTCTGCCATAACCGAGTCCCGGTTGGGTGGGGACAATGGGCTTAACTTGTTTCAAATTTAACCATTGCGCCAAGACATCAGCGGTTCCATGATTCACTTGATCAAAGTTGGTGTGAGCGCTGTAAATGCCGATACGATGGGAAAAGGCTAGTTTTGCCATCTCGCCGATCGCCTCACCGCTACAGAGGCGATTGACTCCGCCAAAAATGAGGGGATGGTGAGCGAAAATTAAATTAACAGGTTCACCTGTTTGTTGGAGGGTGATTGCTTCTTGCATCACGGCTAAGGTCGGCGTTAAACAGACTAACACCCCCGCCGGTTCCGTTAAGATTCCCGGTTCGATTTGCCAACCACAATTATCCCACTTTTCTTGCCATGCTGGGTTCGCCCAGCCTTCAAACCATTTGATTAGCTCGGAAATCTTCATCGTCTTACTTAGTCATCCCTTGGTACTGCCATGAGTAGAGGTCCGGAGGCGATCGCTTCTTTGAGGACATCCGGGTATCTATAGCATCGGTATCGTATCGGCAACACTAACCGGGTTGGTTTACAAAATCTGTAGAAATTAGCAGCCAATCTGCGCCATAACCCCACGGTCTTGTCCCCTGACTCTAATCCTCTATCGAAGTCCTAAGTTTAAGTTTAACAAAGCTGCTCCGACTTAGGTGCGATCGCGCGTCTAAGTCGCCAATTTCAGCCACGGGTGTTCTACTCAACCCGGGATGAAGTCAGAGGCGATCGCACCTGAATCTAGGTGACCCCAGCCCAAATTACCCCCTTTCCCGCCGATTTAGGTAGTATACTGAGCATTTAAAAACCCTTTTGACTGGGGTTGATTGGATGAGTTCGACTTCCCCTGCCTTACCTGGACTATTTAAAAATTGCGCTTAAAACCTAACCCGTGTAAATCTTCCTCTAGGGAGAGTTAATTTAGAGATTTTAATCTTATAAATATTTAAAAGTATCTTTCAGTATAACATAAAAATTTTTCCAATGTTTCCTATGCTACCCTCGAAAAAGTTAGGCCAAAAATTTCCAAGAAAATAAATATTTTTTCTTCCTGAAATGCACCTCAACTTTCCGTTCGAGCAAAAAAATAAAAAATATGTTATAAACTGAAAGACCGAAAATCAACTTTTTACAAATACCATTACCAGGAAGGAGTCCTTTTATGGCAAACCTTTGGCCGTTCATTGAAACGAATGGTGGAGAAATCACTAGGGTGTTGATGGAGACTCCCTTGGCTCAAGTTTTAAGCGGTCCCATTAAAGACCCCGTTGCCATTTTTTTGATTATCATGGCAATGATGCTCGTTGCACCCTTGGTTTTTGAGCGGTTAAAACTGCCGGGAATTGTGGGATTAATTCTAGCTGGAGTCGTCATCGGACCCCACGGTTTGGGATTATTAGCCCGCGATGAGACCATTGTGCTATTAGGCACAGTGGGATTACTATTTTTAATGTTTATGGCGGGGTTAGAAACCAGTTTAGATGACCTCAAACTCAATGCGGATAAAGCCATTGTTTTTGGGTTGGCAACCTTTGCCATTCCGATGGTATTGGGAACTGGGGCGATGTTGTTGCTAGGAGATAGTTTGTTAGCATCAATTCTGGTTGCCTCTTGTTTTGCCTCTCATACCCTGCTGGCATTGCCAGTTTTGACCCGCTTGGGGATCATGCGCGCACAATCGGTAACTGCCACATTGGGAGGAACCTTAATCACGAATGTCCTGGCGTTGTTAGTGTTAGCCGTGGTGGTCAAAGCGCATGGGGGTAACTTAACCCTACAATTTTGGCTGTTTCTAATTCCTGCCTTGGCGATTTATACTCTCGCTACCTTGTGGGGAGTTCCCAAGCTGGGGCGATGGTTTTTTAGAAAATTTGGTCATGATGAGGGAGCAGAATTTACCTTTGTAGTGGCGACGTTGCTGGTGGTTTCGTATGTAGCTCAACTGATTGAAATTGAAGCAATTATTGGGGCATTTTTAGCCGGAATTGCCATTACTCAATTGATTCCCGCTTTGAGTCCTTTAATGAATCGGATTCAGTTTATTGGGAATACGCTATTTGTCCCCTTCTTTCTGCTCTCGGTGGGGATGTTAATTGACCCGATGATTCTGATTAGTGAACCGCGATCGCTCGTGGTGGCAGGGGTGATGATTGGGGCTGAATTTCTGTCGAAATATCTAGCCGCTTGGGGTTCGGGGAAGTTATTTGGCTGGACCTTTCCTAATACGATGGTTGCCTTTGGGTTGTCCGTCGCCCAAGCGGCTTCTACCCTAGCAGCGATTACCGTTGCTTATGAGATAGAACTGGTGGATGAAGTCACCGTGAATGGTATTATTGCGATGATTCTCGTCAGTTGCATTGCCTCTCCCTGGATTACCGCCAAGTGGGGAAAAGGAGTGAAACCCGAGGAAAAAACCACAACCCGGGAAAGCGGGGGGTTGACCGATCGCGTTTTAGTTCCTGTGGCGAACCCCAGTACGGAAGATAATCTCTTAACTTTAGCAATTTTATTGGCAAAAAACTCCAAAGGAACCCTGCTCCCTTTGCACGTTCTTTCGGATAAAAATGGTAAGATTTCCCCAGAGCAAAGAATTCAACAAAGCCAGTTATTAGCAGCAGCAGAAACCATTGCTCATGCCGCAACTGTGGCAGTGGAACCCATTGGTCGAATTGATGGAGCGATCGCCGGGGGAATTGTTCGCAGTGCCTCGGAACGAAATGCCAGCTTAATTATCTGTGGGTGGAAAGGATATTCCACCTATCGGGAAAATTTCTTTGGCGACGTGATTGATCGGATTGTGCGGGGATCGCCCGTCCCGGTTCTAATTACCCGATTTCCGCAACCCATTGAGAATACCGCCCGAATCTTTCTCGCCGCCACCGAAGCGGAAACCGCCTCTTGGGAATTTCAACAAACCTTAGACATTGCCAATGCCATCGCCACTGAACTCAAGGCTAACTTACAGTTGTTATTGATTGTCACCGGCGGATCTAAAGACACTGAATTTGACCTTGAATCCTTTGGATTGAGTGCAACGACTCCGGTGCAACGCCTCCGGGGAAACTTTGTTAAAAAAGTATCCAGAATGCTCAAAACCGATGATTTAGTAATTTTAACCTCCGGTTCCCATCAACATCAAGCCTTTGGGTCATCTGGACGATTAGTAGAACCGGAAGCGATCGTGCGTACACATCCGGATGTGGCAACCATTGTCGCTCATTTTCCGCCCCGGATTTAACCCCAATCAGCTTGATACTTCTTGCAGACTTTTAAAAAGCCGATTGCCGTTGGTAAGGGGGGAAAAGGGGGATCAATCACCGAATCAAAGCCAACTGATTCTATATGGATTCGGTGACCCTTTCCCCCGGGCGATCGTCAACCTCAATTTCATATTGAGCGCCTTTATTTTTCCATTTGTCCATAATATCTTTAAAATATAACTCTTGAATCCAAATCTGAGCCACCACAGTCAGCGGGAGAGCTAACAATAATCCCAACACCCCAAAAATACTGGCAAAGAAAATTTGCGCCACCAGAGTTACTGCCGGTAATAGAGACACTTGTTTCGCCATCACCGTAGGCGTTAACCAATAACTTTCAATCTGTTGAATGATAATATACCAAATTAACACCGCTAAGGCTTTCCAAGGGGCATCTAATAACGCAATCATCAACGGAAATACCGCGCTCATGGTGGGGCCAATATTGGGAATAAAATTAAAGAGTCCTGCCATCAAGGCATGAACTAAAACCAGATCCACTTGTAAGATCCAAAGGCCGATTCCACTTAAACCGCCGATAAAAATACAATTAATCGTAATTCCCGCCAACCAGTTTCCTAAACCGATTTCACATTCATCTAAAATTTCATTGGCACGACGGCGATAAAAAGAGGGGAATAGTCTAACAAATGCCTGCCGATATTCCAATGGATTCGCTAAGAGCATTAAGGTCAGCACCATCACAAATAAAAGCTGAAGGGCAATCCGAAACGAATTGGAGAAGAAATCCACAAAATTCGTGACCGATCGCAAAACGAAGGGCTGCAACTGCACAATCAACTCAGCCAGACTCGGCGGTTGCGGTAACCAAAGCGGTAACTGAGTTTCTATTGATCGCAACCAAACCCGCAACGCCAGAAACACTTGGGGTAATAGCTCAATCATCCGTTGAGATTGTTCGAGAAACTGGGGAACCACCAGCCAAATAAACAGCACATTAAACAGCACGGTCAGAGAGAGGGTGATAAAAATAGCAACCGTGCGGTTGAGACGTAATCGCTTCTGGAACTGCTTGGCAATACTATTGAGGGCAGTCGCAAAAACAACCGCGACAAATAACAGTAACAACAATTGCCGAATTTCCCATAAAATATAAAGGGAAATCAGAATGGCAACAAAACCAAGCCATTGACCAAATTTCACAGCCGTTGCTCGTTGAGATAATAGACTTTCCTCTAGGAATATAGCTCATGACCTCTCCAGATTGGCTAGAGGGGCCTTGATTTCAGGACAGGCGACTCCCCCTGCCCAGTAAAAAATCCCCGGACCCGCCCGCTTTTTTGATATTCTGAACCATTGGACTAGCAATTATTCAAACCATGCCCGCGCCCAGCACCTCTACCCTCACAGCATTTCCCCTGACAGCAGTTGTCGGTCAGGAGGCGATTAAACTCGCCCTACTGTTAACCGCAGTAGACCCCGGATTGGGAGGACTGGCGATCGCCGGTCGTCGGGGAACCGCCAAATCCGTGATGGCGCGTGCCATTCACGCCCTGTTGCCCCCGATTGAAGTGGTCAAAGACTCCATCGCCAACTGCAATCCCACCAATCCTGATGAATGGGACGACCTCACCCGAGAGGCCTACCCCCACTCTGGAACCAATGGCACTACCCCGGATGAGGTTCCCACCCAAATCATTCCCGCCCCCTTTGTGCAAATCCCCCTGGGGGTCACCGAAGACCGTTTATTAGGGTCCGTGGATGTGGAACAGTCGGTCAAGCAAGGGGACACGGTATTTCAACCGGGTTTACTCGCCCAAGCGCATCGGGGGGTACTCTATATTGATGAAATTAACCTCCTCGATGACCAAATTGCCAACCTGCTGTTAAGCGTCCTCACCGATGGACGCAACCAAATCGAACGGGAAGGGATTAGCTTCCAACATCCTTGCAAACCCCTGTTTATCGCCACCTATAACCCCGAGGAAGGGTCCCTGCGCGAACATCTGCTCGATCGCATTGCTATTACCCTCTCTGCTGATGGGGTCCTCGGCTTAGATCAGCGGGTGGAAGCGGTGGAACAAGCTTTATCCTACTCCGCTTCTCCCCAAGCGTTCTTACACCAATACACCGAAGATATTGACAACCTGAAAACCCAAATTCTCCTTGCCCGAGAATGGTTAAAGGATGTGGAAATTAACTCGGACCAAATCGCCTATCTGGTTAATGAAGCCCTCCGAGGCGGCGTCCAGGGTCATCGCGCCGAATTATTTGCCCTGCGCGTTGCCAAGGCATCGGCGGCCCTGGATGGTCGCACCACGGTCAATGCAGAGGACCTGCGTCGGGCGGTGGAATTGGTGATTGTTCCCCGTTCGACGATTGTCCAAACCCCACCGGAGGAGGAACAACCCCCACCGCCACCCCCACCGCCACCGCCGCAAGATAACTCGGATCAGCAACAAGATGAACCGGAGGAGGAAGAACCGGAAGAACAAGACGAACAGGAAGAACAGGAACAACCAGAACAGGAACAAAGTATTCCTGAAGAGTTTTTGTTCGATCCTGAAGGGGTGATTATGGACCCGAGTGTGCTGTATTTCGCACAAATGGCAAAACGGCAAGGGAAGTCGGGCAGTCGCAGCATTATTTTTTCTGACGATCGCGGACGGTATATTAAGCCGATGTTACCCAAGGGTAAGGTGCAACGGGTGGCGGTGGATGCGACGTTACGCGCTGCTGCACCCTACCAAAAAGCCCGTCGGGAAAAGCAACCGGACCGCAAGGTGATTGTGGAACAAGGGGATTTGCGATCGAAACGCTTGGCAAGAAAAGCCGGGTCTTTAATTATCTTTGTGGTGGATGCCTCGGGTTCGATGGCACTCAACCGGATGCAATCGGCGAAAGGGGCTGTCTTACAACTGCTGACGGAAGCCTATCAAAACCGCGACCAAATCGCTTTGATTCCGTTCCGAGGAGAACAAGCGGATGTGTTGTTACCCCCCACGCGATCGATTACTTCGGCCCGCAGACGGTTAGAACGGTTGCCCTGTGGCGGTGGATCGCCCTTAGCACATGGATTAAGTACCGCAGTGCGGGTGGGGTTAAATGCTCAACAATCGGGAGATATCGGTCAAGTGGCGATCGTTGCCATTACCGATGGACGGGGAAATGTTCCCTTATCTCGGTCCTTGGGTGAACCGCAAATTGAAGGGGAGAAACCGGATATTAAGGGAGAATTGCTCAACATTGCCGGTAAAATTCGCGGCGTGGGAATGCAGTTGTTGATGATTGATACAGAGAATAAGTTTGTTTCCACCGGGTTTGCGAAAGAGTTAGCAAAAGCGGCAGGGGGTCGATATTATAGTTTACCCAAGGCCACAGACCGGGCGATCGCAGATATGGCTAGAGGTGCATTAGCTGAAATGAAATCTCGCTAGGATTGGGCATTGAGAATGGGAGAATTAGAAGATTAATTCTTTATTCTCCCATTCTCAAGGTCCCGGTTTCGGTTCATTATTGCGACTGAATTTACGTCATGGCTGCATCAAAATCTCTGCCTTTGGGCTGTATTCTGCGCCCTGCAACTCCCGAAGATTTGCGAGCGATTCGTAAATTAGTATTTCAAGCAAAATTAGACCCCACCCAGTTGCGATGGGAAAATTTTTCGGTGATTGAATTCCCGGATAAAGTCATCGCTTGTGGACAATTACGGCAATTTTCCGGTTGTCAGGAATTGGGGAGTTTAGTCGTTGACAAATCTTGGCGCGATCGCGGATTAGGGTCCTATCTGGTTCAGCATTTAGTCAAAGAGGCGATCGGGCCGGTTTATGTGGAATGTATGGGCTGGTTGGTGGAGTTTTATGAACAGTTAGGATTTGTGAAAATTTCCTGGTCAGAATTACCCAAGCCTCTAAAAATCAAGTTTTTCTTAGGACAACTCGGCTCAAAAGTCTTCCCCCTAAAGGTAACAATTTTACAAGCCAAACCCTCAAAGCCCCGTACTTCCTAGCGGATATAATTTTTGCCAGTATCCGCGTTCAACGTCCCGACTTCAGTCGTTTCTTAAGTTCGTAGTAACGACTTCAGTCGTTATCTTATCCCCGTTCGCAGGACAGATAAAAAATCAGGAGAGTGTTCGATATTACTCCAAAGGGGGGAGAACGACTGAAGGCGTTACTACCAACTAAGAGGGAGAGCGACTTACGGACTTTATTAGGGACCGCCCCTAATCCCCAAAAAATTAAATTTCGTACCCCCTTGACATTTCTGCAAATTTTTCGTAAGAATGAATTTCAAGAGTAAGTCAGCCTAATTTAGGAGCCGCAGCTTGTTTGCGATCGCACCTGAAGCGGGGGAACCATATATCGGGGCGAATCTTTCATGGAAAAAGAGAAAGAAGAGCATCTCTCAGCTCTAGCCCGTCAGCTAACCTCGTAGGCATTGAGAGGAGACTGAAGTGCAGGATATTTATAATAACCTGACGGCTTCAGTGTCCTAGGCCAAGCATCGCTACGACTTACTCCCTTTGGTCCTAGACTCTGAGGGGAAAATTAAATGAGTAGAAGTGTCGCTACCCGCAAGGGCAGCAGTTTTTCATACGCACAGCGTCGCCGGGTCCAATTGGACTCGGTATTGTTACCAGCGATCGGTTTTGCCGTGATTCTTGCCCTGTGGTGGGCGATCGCCACCTTTTTTACCACCCTGATGCCGACTCCGTGGGAGGCACTGGTGGCGAATATGGATTATATTCTCAATCCCTTTTATCGTCGGGGACCGGGAGACTTAGGCATTGGTTGGCTACTCTTAGCCAGTTTGCGCCGAGTCCTCTTGGGTTTCGCCCTGGGTACGTTGGTTGCCATTCCCGTTGGGTTCTGGATTGGCCTCTCCCCAAAGGCAATGAAGGCAATTAACCCCGTCGTTCAGATTTTCAAACCCGTTTCTCCCGTGGCCTGGTTACCGATCGCCTTGGCAATCTTCAACCTCGCCGATCCATCAGCGATCTTTGTTATTTTCATTACCTCCCTCTGGCCGACCCTAATTAACACCGCCCTGGGGGTCTCCAGCGTACCCAAGGACTATCTACAAGTGGCCGAAGTTCTGGAAATGTCCCAGTGGCGGAAGATGACCCAGATTTTGTGGCCTGCGAGTCTCCCTTATATTTTCACCGGATTAAGAATTAGTTTAGGGATTGCTTGGCTGGTCATTGTCGCCGTTGAAATGTTAACCGGCGGCATTGGCATCGGCTTTTTCGTCTGGGATGAATGGAACCGTCTGAACTTGAGTTCTGTATTTCTAGCCGTCCTCGTCATTGGTTTGACGGGTCTGATTCTGGACTACCTGCTGCTTAGGCTTCAGCAATGGGCCACCCATCGGCCAGCTACCTCGATTTAATCGGGCCCGATTGCCTTTGATTTGGGTAAAGCTGGGCTAGGGGAGAGACCGTTTAGCGCCATCTTTAACAACCACAATTAATCTGTCATACATTCATTCTTGGGGTTCTCCTCTAGCAATGGAGGGGTTGTTTATACCCAGATGGAGTAAGACAGCTTACTAAACTTTTAGATACTCCTGAACATCATGAATTATATGAGTCGGCGATCGCTCCTCAAAGGAGTGGCTGGATTTTCTGCGGGATTCGCCTTGTCCGCCTGCGCTCAAGCCTTCTCTGGCGGAGCGAAAGGCAACTCCCGGAGCCCTTCTTCATCTCAACCCTTTGAGATTGACCAGGTAATTGACCCAAGCACCTTGGAACAGCCGAATATCCGAGTGGGTTATGTGCCAGTCAATGATTGTGCCCCTTTTGCCGTAGCTGCCGAAAAAGGCTTTTTTTATAAATATGGACTCAATGTCACCCTTAACCGAGAGGCGAGTTGGGGTACCTCCCGAGATGGTCTCATCTTTGGCCGGTTAGAGGCATCCCCCGTTGTATCGGGCTCAATTACTAATGCTCGCTTAGGAGCAGAGGGGGCACGCCATGCGCCCATGTGTGGGGCGATGACCATTCACCGTCATGGTAATGCCATGACCATGAATCGCCGGATGTGGGATAGCGGACTGCGACCCCTGCACGAATATAACGGAGATTTAGATGCATTTGCTCGGGACTTTCGCAATTACTTTGACGGGTTGCCCTCCGACCAGCGAATCTGGGCTGTGGTCCTGAGTTCGGCCATTTATGAATACTTCGTCCGCTATCTGGCAGCAGCGGCGGGTGTCGATCCCATCTCCACCTTTCGGATCATGATCATTCCACCCCCTCAAATGGTCACCAATGTGCGAATTGGGGCGATGCAAGCCTATATGGTGGCTGAACCTTGGAATACCCGGGCCATTACCGGGAATGAAGGAGTCGGCTTTACCTTTGCCCAAGGTAAGGAAGTGTGGCGGGGTCATCCGGACCGAATTTTGGCGGTGATGGAGTCGTTTATTGAGGAAAATCCCCGCACTTATCGCTCTTTGGTCAAGGCCATGATTGAAGCCTGCCAGTATTGTGGTGACCCCGCCAATCGGGAAGAAGTGGCTCAGATTATTTCAGCCCGAGCCTTTACCGGCGCACCCGCTAAGTTCACAAGTCCCGCTCTGGTGGGCAATTACAACTATGGAGGTTTTGATGGTCAAGATCGGATAGTTTCTAATATTGACACCACAATTTTTGATAAATTGCCTGATAATTTGCCTCACCCGCCAGGGGATCACTCGACCTTTTTATGGCAATCTCAGGCCCTCTGGCTGATGACCCAGGCGGCAAGATGGGGACAAGTGAGCGAGTTTCCAGCCAATGCGGATGCCTTAGCACGTCGGAGCTGGCGCACAGACCTCTACCGTGAGATTGCCACGGAAATGGGCATTCCCTGTCCAGCAGAGGATTACAAAGTAGAACCGGGGGAGTTGTTTATCGATCGCAAGTCTTTCGACCCCAGCAACCCCGTCGGCTATCTCAACAGTTTTGAAATTCGGGCGAAGGCTCCCGTTAACTTTTATCTGTCCTAGCGTTTGGACATTAAATAGCGAGGGAGACGCTCGCACTCGGGGCGGATATTTGAATGGATTGGATGCCGTTAACAAGCGGCTCCCGCTCTGTTTCTATTTGTCCTAACGGTCTGTTTTATCAACTTTATTTAGCGAGGTGAATCGTGGTTAAACCTAGTAATTATTCCTTTAATTCCCCTAATTCCCCAACTCTTGCAACCGAGGATTTTTTAGTCATTCGTGATTTAGTCAAAGCTTATCCCCAGGCCGGTGGCGGTCAGAATGTTATTTTGGACGGCATCGATCTCACTGTGCAGCCAGATGAATATATTTCTATAATTGGTCACTCGGGTTGTGGCAAATCTACCTTACTCAAAATTGTAGCAGGGCTAGAGCAAGCCAGTTCCGGCCTGGTAACTTTGGAAGGAAAACCCATTTCTAAGCCCGGAGCAGAAAGAATGATGGTTTTCCAGCAATATTCTCTGTTACCCTGGCTAACAGTCCGGCAAAATGTGCGCCTTGCAGTCGATGAAGTGCTGGGCCGTTTGTCAGAAGTAGAAAAGCGAGAAATCGTCAATGAACATTTAGCAATGGTGAATCTCAATGCCGCAGCGGAGAAATACCCCGACGAAATTTCTGGGGGGATGAAGCAGCGGGTGGGAATTGCTCGGGCGTTGGCGATTCGACCGAAAATGCTGTTAATGGATGAACCGTTTGGGGCGTTGGATGCCCTCACCCGAGGCAAGTTACAGCGGCAGGTGTTGGATATTTGGGAACATCATCCCCAGGCGGTGATGATGATTACTCACGATGTGGATGAGGCGCTGTTTATGTCAGACCGAATTGTGATGATGACCAATGGTCCCCAAGCCCAAATCGGGGAAATTCTCAACGTGCCTTTTGCTCATCCGCGCGATCGCGCCGCCTTACGAGATGATAAGCGGTATTACGAGTTACGAAATCATGCCCTTGATTTTCTCGATCGCTATTTCACTCAGGATGATTGATGATGGAGGTGATTCCCCCAAAGGCCGGTAAATCTAACTCCAAAACCCCCTCACCCGTTTAAGGTGAGGGGGTTTTTCTCTCAAGGATTGAAGTAAGCCCATTGCCCTTAGCTTCAAGTCCAGCAGTTTTTATAAAAATTTCTAAACCCTATGTTAATATACTTGTTTCAGTTTTAGATATTATCTCACACTGGTTTCTCCAAAAATAACCCTTATGAACTTACCAGAATTTGAGTATTTAATTCGCAAAACGGTCACTTATTTAGATTTTCATAGCGATGATGCCTCCAAGGAATTAAACGCACAGTGGCAACAGGTGCTAGTGGAGATTCAGCGCCTCAAACGACAGAAACAGCAGGAAAAATCCCGTCGCAGTCCCAGCAAACCAACCAAACCGGAGTAATTTTCCAGAATTTCCGGAAAAAAATCCGGGTATGATTGCTCATGAGCGATGTTATTCCCAGATTCCGATCCACAAGGGTAGCGATCGCAGGCCGATCCGACCTAAGATCGAGAAGAAAACCAGTAACAGCGACAGAAATTGTGAGTGATTCGACTCTTGAGAAAATTCTCGATTTGGCAAAATCTCGGGTAGACTCTGCCGAAGTTTACTATGTCTCCAGTCAAGATACCCCGATTGAATTTGAAAACAACCGCCTGAAATCCCTGCAAACCAAAGCCCTCCAAGGGGTGGCCCTCCGGGTGATTTCCAAGGGCAAAATTGGCTTTGCCAGTTCCACGGATTTGACCCGCCTGGATGATTTAGTTGATGCTGCGGTGCAAACCTCGGAAATTGGCGACAGTGCGGAATTTGAATTCGCCAGTAACCTCCATTTGTCCTCCCCAACCTCAGAATTTCAACCCCCAACCACCCAGGAATTGCTGGAAGTCGGTCGGAATCAAATTGAGCAGGTTCACGGTTACAACCCCGATATTCTGGTGGATGTCAGCTTTCATATTCGCAGTGGGACGGTCAAAATTATGACCAGCGAAGATTTGTATGCCACGCGATCGAGCCAGATTGTGAGCTCCAGTCTGAGTGGTAACTTAGTCAAAGGGGAAGATTTCCTGCAAGCTTATAGCTATGATGTCGCCCGCGATCGCCTGCCCGACTTTGATCGCCTCCTCAAAGACCTCCTCAAAAAATACCAACTCGCCGAACGTCCCGCCATCATCACCAGTGGTTCTTTCCCGGTCTTCTTTACCCCAAGAGCCGCAGCGAGTACCTTGGGCAGTCTATTCGATACCATCTTATCCGGTCAAGCGGTGGTGCAAAAGGCATCCCCCCTCATGGATAAAGTGGGAGAAAAAGTCTTTGATGAGCGCCTAACGTTATTTGAAGACCCCACCCTGGGCCCATCCGCTTGTGAATTTGACGATGAAGGCACTCCCACCAGTCCCAATACCCTGATTGAAAAGGGCGTGGTGAATGGGTTTTACTGGGACCGACGCTGGGCCGCCCGCGCCGGGTTAGAATCCACCGGAAACGGGTTTCGCGGTGGACTTTCGCGCCCAGGCCCCGATTTGGTCAATTTGTGCCTGAATCCGGGGAGTACCTCCACTGCTGATTTAATTGCCGGAGTCAAGGAAGGATTGATCGTTGAGCAAGTCCTCGGGGCTGGTCAATCAAATCAACTAGCGGGGGAATTTTCGGTTAACTTAGATTTAGGGTATAAAATCGAAAATGGCGAGATTGTGGGGCGAGTGAAAAATACAATGGTTGCCGGGAGTATTTTTGAAGCCTTTGATAGTTTAGTCGATTTTAGTAGCGAACGCGAATGGGTCGGCGGCGGTGCATTGATGCCGAGTATGCTGTTTGGGAAACTGGGAGTTTCTGCCAGACAAGGTTAAGTTTCGGGTTGGTAAAAGATGATTTAATGAATTGACCGGAGGAAGATAAATTTGTGAAATTAGCAGTTTTTGGGAGAAAATTCGGGGAGTGCATTCAAGGGAGCATGAGGCGATCGCGAGTCTGGATTGTCCTATTACTGGTCCCGCTCTTGCTCACCGGCTGTGTGGAATATGATGTGGGGATTAACTTTGAGAGTCAAACTCACGGAGAAATTGTCCAACATATCCAACTCGGAGAACGACTCAAAGCCTTTAGTAGTGCGACCGCTGAAGCCTGGTTAGACAGTATCGAACGCCGCACTCGCCAATTGCATGGGCAGGTTAAACGCAGTTCTGACCGAGAAATTACGGTGAAAATCCCGTTTAATAATGGGGCGGAATTAGTAGAGAAGTTTAACCAATTTTTTAATTCCGAGGAGAGGAATCAAGCGGAATTAGCGAATTCCCCCGAGGCGCAAATTCCGGATATTTCTTCTCAGATGGCGGTCAGACAACGGAACTTTTTACTGGCGATTTATAATCACCTAAATTATGAGTTAGATTTGCGATCGCTCGGGGTAATTTCCTCTAATGGCACCGTGATTGTCAGTCCGGGGGTCCTGTTGGATCTGGAATTTACCTTAAATACGCCCTGGGGTGCAACCGCCGTTGTCTCCGAGGATGGACTAATGCCAGAGAGTCGCAAGGATGGACGGCAACTGGTCTGGACCCTGCAACCGGGACAACTGAATCATCTGGAGACCCGATTCTGGGTCCCGAGTCCCATAGGGATTGGGGCATTTATTATTGTGGTGTTTGTGACTGTCAGTATCTTTTTGAAAGACAAACTGTTACCCGCCTTGGGAATTGGTCAGCGCAAACCGCTAAAGGCCAAAAAACCCCAACCGGAAACCGTTAATCTCGGGGGGTAAATCTGGGCCTCTGAGGAGCCCGGAGGACTAGGGTGGGAAAAAAGCCCACCTCCAGGTCTTCTCCAGTAAGGTGGGCTTTTTCCCACCCTACAATTGCTGTAAAGTTTAGGCGCTAAAAATTCTGGAACAGCCCTGCTGAGAGATGGAACCGCTGACATCAACGGGAATGTTTTCATCCCCCGAGTCAATTCGACCAAAAGAAAAGGGAGTGAGGGCATAACTCGGTTTAGAAAAGGGTCAAAAATCTGCCTCGGTCCTCGGTTAAGAACGTACCCTCTGGGATTAATCCGGCGGTCAACTTGAGCCAACTTTATCAAAGCTTTAAGAACAAGGAAGCTAACCGGAAAATTCCGGGGTTTGATTCCCGGAGTAGAGGGCGATCGCCTTCCCGGGGCGAAGGGCGGTTGTTGTCAGTGTTTAATCTAGGTAAAACCACTGTAGCCTCATCCACCAAAACCCCGAATTTTGTTTCTGGGGCCTATCCGTTATTTCAGGGTAAAAATAGGGTAAAGTTTAAATAGAGATATACCCATCGCTCAGGGGATAGAGTATCGTCTGATTGAGTCAATGAAGATTTGGCCGAAAAGCCGGTCAAACTGTTGCGATTCTAACCTGTCCATCTGAAGTGTTTTTAAGGACTGGAGAGAAAAAATGTCTGAAAATAATAGTCCCGTAGCCACCATTCTAGCTGTCGATGATAGTGTCGTCATGCAAGATTTAGTCAAGCGAGCATTGGCTCAGGATTATCGCGTCCTAGTGGCAGATAATGCCGTGGATGCTTTGTCGATGATTTACCACGAGCAGGTTGCGATTTTGTTGCTCGATGTTTCTATGCCCGGAATCGATGGCTTAGAGCTTTGTCGAACCGTGAGGAACATCCCTCAATTTCAAGAACTGCCCATCGTCATGCTAACGGCTCGCGATGGTCTGTTTGATAAGGTCCAAGGTCGGTTAGCTGGAGCAACGGAATATTTAACTAAGCCATTTGATGCCGCCCAACTGCGTCAAGTTGTGGGAAATTTTATTAATAGTAATCATCCCTCCGAAGTCGCCGACTAATCTCAAAGTTCAGGGAGGGTTGTTCAGCAATAATGCCCCCTTTATTCCCGGAAGAACCAGTGGGCATTGAAGTAGGGCACTCTGAAGGGAAACCAAGTCCTCGGACTGGGGAAAGCGGATGGGGAGAGCGGGAATCTTGGGAGGAAAAGAGTGCCAGCCTTAACTCAAAAATTAAGACTGCATTCAAACTCGATAATAAGATCCAACAATTGGGACTTAGGCGGTTAATCCATAAAAATTAATAAATATTCAAGAAGTGTAAAATTTGGGTTAAAAATCTGTTGAGACTCTCGGGGGTTACCCCAAGAAAGCCCCTAGGGGTTAGCCGTTAGGGGACTCAGGGGAGGACCATAAAACTCCAGGCGATCGCTGCACAACCGAGCAAACCACCACTCACAGAGGGGGGTTTGCTCACGAGGGTCGAAATAGTTGGACGCTGAGGAGGCAAAATAAAACTAAATCGGTTCATTGCCTATCATTCCTTATATGAGTTACTGCCTAAATCCCCGGTGTCAAAATCCCCAAAATCTGCCGAAGACTTCAATTTGTGAAAGTTGCGGCTCAAAGTTACTGCTTAAAGAACGCTATCGAGCTATCAAACCGATCGCCCGAGGGGGATTTGGCAAAACCTTTTTTGCGATCGATGAAGATAGACTAAATACTCCCTGTGCCATTAAACAACTCCTGCCGACCCTCCAAGGCAGTAGTGAATCCAGACAAGGATTGTTCGAGAAAGCCGTTGCCTTATTTAACCAAGAAGCAGTCCGCCTTTATGAACTGGGAGAACATCCCCAAATTCCCACCCTTCTCGCCTCTTTTGAACAGGACAAACGCCTGTATTTGGTGCAAGAATATATTGATGGGAAAACCCTGTGGCACGAACTGAAAGAGGGGGGTCCGTTTCGGGAGGAGAAAATTTGCCAACTCCTCGCTAAAGTCTTGCCCATTCTCAAATTTGTCCACTCCAAAAATGTGATTCACCGCGATATAACCCCGGGGAATCTGTTGCGACGCAAGCGCGATGGTCAAGTGATTTTGATTGATTTTGGAGTTGCCAAACAACTGACGGACGCTTCATTTGCTAAACCCGGGACCAAAGTCGGGACCACTTGTTATGCACCCATCGAACAACTTCGCAGTGGGAAAGCTTATCCTGCTAGTGATTTGTATGGATTAGGGGTGACTTGTATTCACCTGGTGACGGGTGCAAAACCTGATGGACTATTTGATCCGATTAAAGGCTGTATTTGGCGGGAGTATTTAGCGAACCGAGGTCGGACGATCGCCCCGCGCCTCGGGGATATCCTAGATAAAATGATTAAAGATAACTTGAGCGATCGCTATCAATCCGCCCAGGCGGTATTGACCGATTTGGCAGCACTTTTACCCCAGGGCGATCGCCAGGAACTCCGCAACACCGCCACCCGGATTCAAACGTCCCAGTTCATGAAACCTCCCTCAACCCAGAATTTACTTCCCCCTGGGGACAGGGTGAGTCCCGTGGCGGTTTTCTCGAAACCCCCGATTAGTAATCGCGCCTCAACCCACAGAGGGCCTCGCTGTGTGCGGACCCTCACGGGCCATACCTCTTGGGTGACTTGTCTGGCGATCGCCCCGAACAGTCATATTCTCGCCAGTGGCAGTCTCGACGATCGCATCCTGATTTGGAATGTTTTGACTGGGGAAACTCTACGCGGATTCTCCGGTCATACCAAATCCATTAATGGACTGGCCATCTCGCCGGATGGCACTCTTTTAGCCAGTTGCAGTGATGATGATACCATCAAGCTTTGGCATCTCAATACCGGGCGAGAAATTGCCACCCTCACGGAACATTTACGCGATGTTAATTCCCTAGCTTTTAACTCAACGGGCACGATTTTAGCCTCCGGTTCAGAAGATAGAACCGTGCGACTTTGGCAGATAGGAACAGGACCGAACGGAAACATTTCTGTCTCCCCGTTGTGTACCTTGGCCGGTCGTTCGGGAATGATTAAAGCCATTGCGATCGCACCCAATGGTCAACAATTAGCCAGTGGCGGTTTGGATAACGCGATCCAAATTTGGGATTTAAAACACCATAAAGTGCTCTATACCCTGGGGGGACATCTTCAATCGGTAAATTGTTTGGCAATCAGTCCCGATGGCGCACTTCTGGCCAGTGGCAGTAAAGATAAAACCATTAAACTTTGGCATTTTTCCACAGGAAAGTTGATTACCACCTTATCTGGCCATCGGGATCTGGTCAATTCCGTGGCCTTTTCTCCTGATGGCAAACATCTCGTCAGTGGTAGTACAGACCAAACCTTAAATCTCTGGCAAATTGGCCAGGAAAAAGGCCAGTTCTCTACCAACCATGTCACCACCCTGAATGGACATACCGGGGCGGTGAATGCGGTGATTTTTGCTCCCGATGGTAAACTGGTGATTAGTGGCAGTTGGGACGAAACGATAAAATTTTGGCAAGTCTTGTCTTAAACCAGGCGGATCAGACTTGTTTCGGTGCGATCGCCACTCATCACCGAGGAACGATACCCATTCTGTCAATTCCGGTAAGATTATGACCTATTGTCTCAATTCAAACTGCCCTAACCCCGCCAATCCCCCCAGTACCAAATTTTGTCTAACTTGTGGGGCTAAATTACTGTTGCGCGATCGCTATCGGGCGGTCCAACCCCTGGGCCAAGGGGGGATGGGTCGCACCTTTTTTGCCGTTGATGAAGACCGCCTCAATGCACCCTGTGTGATTAAACAGTTTTTCCCCCAAATTCAAGGGACTGCTGCCTTAGCAAAAGCAACGGAACTGTTTCAACGGGAAGCGGTGCAACTGCTTCATCTGGGGGAACATCCTCAAATTCCCTCCCTTTATGCTTATTTTGAACAAGATAAACGCTGGTATTTAGTTCAAGAATTAATTGATGGTCCCGACCTTTTAGATGAACTCAAAACCCAGGGACCGTTTAGCGAAACTCAAATACAATCCCTGTTACTGGATTTATTGCCCATTCTGCAATTTATTCACAACAATCATGTGATTCATCGAGATATCAAACCGGATAATATTTTACGTCGGCGCAAGGATAATAAACTGGTTTTAGTTGATTTTGGGGTGGCAAAAGAAGGGACGGGGACTGCCCTGGCCCAAATGGGAACTCGCGCCGGAACTCACGGATATGCGCCCCTAGAACAAATTCGCGGAGGTCAAGCTTATCCCGCCAGTGATTTATATAGTTTGGGGGTGACTTGTATTCAGTTATTAACGGCAAAAATGCCCGATGATTTATATGATGGGATGAATGCCCGTTGGGTGTGGAAAGAACAACTGGCAAAGCAAGGGAAAAGGACCTCTCCTATTTTAGCCCAAGTTTTAGATAAACTGCTGCAAGAATTAGTGCGCGATCGCTATCAATCAGCGACCGAGGTTTTACAGGTATTGCAACCTGGGGCGATCGCCGGACCTCCCCCCAAACCCCCTGCTGCGGCCCAAACTCCCCCCTCTCCCGGCGTTCAACCGGGAAAATTTGACCCGGTTTCCTTGGATTTACAAGCGATTAAAACTCATTTTAGTCAAGGACAACCGGGGAATGCTCCACCCCCTGCTTCTCCCCCACCCAAATCCAGCCCAACTCCCCCCAATAAACCCGCTGGATTTGACCCGATCGCCGCTGAATTAGAAGCCTTACGCTCTGAATTTGGACAAGAACCGTAATCCCATCTATTTTCTCAGAAAGCGGTGGATTTGGAGAAATTGTGATTAAACTAGAGAGTGGACCCGAATGCCTTCCGAGGATGATTGCTCACCCCCGAGCATCCGGGGGTTTGAGACAATTCTACAAGAAGTCTAGTCACAAGAGTTGCCCGTATCCTGAAGCGTTTTACCTGAAAAATGGCATGAGCTATTGTCTCAATCCCCACTGTCAAAATCCAGAGAATCCAGCCGGTATCAAGTTTTGTCAAAGTTGTGGCAACAAGTTACAACTGAACGATCGCTATCGAGCACTTTCCCTGTTGGGGGAAGGGGGATTTGGCCGCACCTTCATCGCGGAAGATGCCGATCGCTTAAATGCCACCTGTGTGATCAAACAATTTTTGCCGTTACCCCAAGTTCAGCAAAATTCCGACTTATTAGAAACGGCGACTAAAATGTTCGCCCAGGAAGCTCAACGACTGTTACAACTCGGGGATCATCCCCAAATTCCGACCTTATTTGCAGATTTTGCCATTGACGGACGTCTCTATTTGGTGCAACAGTTCATCAATGGCAAAACTTTGTTGCAGGAGTTAGATGAAACCGGGCCGTTTTCCGCTGAAAAAATCAAAACTTTATTATTAGATTTACTGCCGGTTTTGCAGCATATTCATGAGCGCAATGTGGTTCATCGAGATATTAAGCCAGAAAATATTTTAAGACAAAAATCCGATGGGAAATATGTATTAATTGATTTTGGCGTTGCGAAACAACTCAGTAGTAACGTTTTAGTTAAGACGGGAACTAAAATCGGGACGGAAGGCTATGCACCGATTGAACAATTGCGGGGAGGGAAAGCGTATCCGGCGAGTGATTTGTACAGTTTAGGGGTGACTTGTATTCATTTGATGACCGATACCAATCCCGATGAATTGTACGACCCGATGAATGGGCGCTGGTTGTGGCGAGAAGAATTAATCAAAAAAGGGATAACGATTGATCGCCGCTTAGAAAAAGTGATTGATAAGATGGTGCAGGAGTGGGTGAACGATCGCTATGAAAGTGCCGGAGGGGCGCTGGCAGACCTCTATTGGTCGCTTCCTCAGCGGTTTATGTCCAACTCCCCAAGGGCGACCCCGACGATTAACCCCTCGATTCCGAACACCTGGAAATGTATTCATACTCTGACAGGTCATCAAAACTATGCGATCGCTGTAGCAATTAGTCCTGATGGAGAAACCTTAGCCAGTTGTAGTTATGATAAAACAATCAAGGTGTGGCATTTGGCCACCGGGACGGCGATCGGGACTTTAACCGCCCATACCGGGTGGGTGAGTTGTCTGGCGATTAGTCCCGACGGACAAATTCTGGTCAGTGGCAGTTTGGACAATACCCTAAAGCTGTGGGATTTGGGCAGTGGGAACTTATTGCAGACTTGGGATGGATTAAATGCCTATCCGTTGTCGATCGCAATTAGTCCCGATGGCGGAATCCTAGCAGCCGGTTGTTTTGACAGTACCGTGAAACTGTGGGACCTGACCACGGGGATGGCAGTGGGGACCCTGACTGGACATACGGGGTATGTGGAATCGGTGGCGATCGCCCCGGATGGGAAAACCTTGGCCAGTGGGGGTGGATACGATGACCATACCATCAAATTATGGGACTTAAACAGCGGATTAGAGCAAACTACCCTCCGGGGACATTTGGCCTCAGTCCGTGCCGTCGCCTTTACTCCCAATGGTCAGCAGTTAGTTAGTGGCAGTGAAGACAAAATCGTGAAACTGTGGGATTTACAGACCCACACCGAGACTTACAGCTTGCAGACTCTCAAGGATTGGGTACAAGCGGTTGCTGTGAGTCCCGATGGCGAAATCCTGGCCAGTGGCAGTCGCGATCGGTTGATTAAATTGTTCCTTATGAGAACCGGACAAGAACTCTGTACCTTAAAATGGCATTCGGGACCTATTACCTCTCTCGCTTTTAGTCCAGACGGCCACAAATTAGTGAGTAGCAGTTGGGATAATACAATCAAAATTTGGGAATCTGTCTTGTCAACTGAAAATAGAACATAAAATAGGCAATCAACAAAACGAGTAGGAACCCGAAAAGCTGATTCATTCCGGAATATTGGTAGTCTGCAATACCAATAGGTGTTGAAAATTAGCCCCGATGGAACTGTTCCGTAAAAGTGCCGAGACCAAAATTTTGGTAAAGACTGATTACTATATAACCACTTCTGAGTGTTTGCTGGTATGACTTATTGCGTGAATCCCGCTTGCCCAAATCCCCAAAACCCACCGAATATCCAGACTTGTCTAAGTTGTGGAGCGAATTTGCTGCTGAAAGAGCGCTACCGTACTATCCAACTTCTGGGAGAAGGGGGTATGGAACGAACTTTTTTGGCTGTGGATCAACAGCAGCAAGACAGTTATTGCATTATCAAGCAACTGCTGCCGGTGGAAACCGGCTTAGAAGCCTCGGCAAACAGTAGTACCCTGGAAAAGGTGATTGAAGTCTTTGATCACGATGCTCAACGTCGGCAGGCAATGGGAGATCATCAGCAGATTGCCAAGTTGCTAGATTATTTTGAGCAAGACAAACGCCTGTACATGGCGATCGAGTTTATCGACGGGCAAAGTTTGCTCGAAGAGATGGAACAACATGGCGCGTTCCGAGAAGCCCAAATTTGGGAACTCCTGGACCTCCTCTTACCCGTGTTTAAAACCATTCACGATCGCAATATTATTCACCGAGATATCAAACCGGATAATATTCGCCGCCGCCATACCGGGGAATTAATCCTCACGAATTTTGGCGTTTCTAAACCTTTAGCCAGTCTTGGACTGGCCCGAACTGGGAGTACCATTGGCAGCGAAGGATATGGGCCCCCAGAGCAGATCCGGGGAGGACTGGCCTATCCCGCCAGCGATCTCTATAGTCTAGGGGTCACTTGCATTCAACTGTTAACCGCAGAGTGGGTTGACGATTTGTACGACCCCCTAGAGGGAAGATGGATCTGGCGAGAACGACTCTGGAAAATGGGGACCGATGTGAGTGACGCTTTAGCCCAAATCCTAGACAAACTCTTGCAGGACCGGGTGAATGAACGGTATCAGTCTGTAACTGAAGTTCTGGAAGACTTGCATTCCCGGCGACCGACCTTTTTGAACAGGTCAGAAGAGTCCAGTTTACCGCCAACCCTCCCCACCGCAACCCCACCGGCAACCCCACCCCTGGCAGATCCCCATGCCTGGAGATGCATCCGGACCCTCAAAGGTCATCAAGGTTGGGTCTGGGCGATCTCCTTTAGTCCCGATGGCAATACCTTAGCCAGTGGTAGCGCCGATCAAAGCGTAATCCTGTGGAATATCACCACCGGCGATCGCCTCCGCACCCTAGAGGGTCATTCCGATTTAGTCCTTTCCGTCGCCTTTAGTCCCGTATCTCCCCTGTTAGCCAGTAGCAGCCGGGATAAAAGTATCATTCTCTGGAACGCCGAAACCGGGGAACGGATTCGGAACCTTGGGGGATGGTTTTCCGGCCATTCTGAATTAGTAGATTCCCTCGCCTTCAGTCCCAATGGGACCATGCTGGCCTCCGGCAGTTGGGACCGCAAAATCATTCTCTGGAATCCCTACACCGGCAAAGCTATCCGCAAGCTCAGGGGCCACTCAAGCTGGGTCTATTCCCTCGCCTTTAGTCCCGATGGCATTACCCTCGCCTCCGGCAGTCGGGACACAACCCTGATGCTGTGGAATGTCCACACCGGCCAGCACTTTTTTACCCTGTACGGCGATTCTGGCCTCGTCAATGCCGTGGCATTCAGTCCCAATGGCAAAACCATCGTGAGTGGCAATTTTGACGGGACCCTCGTCTTGTGGGATGCGGGTCGAGGTGAACAAATCGGTCGTTTACCAGGACATACAGAACGGGTCAATGCTCTAGCCTTTAGTCCCAATGGCAAATTTCTCGCCAGTGGCAGCCGCGATCAAACCGTCATCCTCTGGGATATCCGTCAGCGTAAGCCGATTTGTACGTTGACTGACCATCGCGATCGCGTCTTTGCTGTCGCCTTCAGTCCCGATAGCAAAATCCTCGCCACTGCCGCAGGGGATGAGACGGTCAAACTGTGGCAGGCACCGTGATAGGTCATTTGTCATGGGTCTTATGTCGTTAGTCATTTCCGGCGTTCGTAGTAACGCCTTCAGGGGTTCTCTTATGTTCGTAGTAACGCCTTCAGGCGTTCCTTCATGTTCTTAGTAACGACTTGCTGTCGTTCTCCCCCTCATCCCTCATCCAAGTCCTGCAAAATGGACCGAATCGAGTTGAGATAGGCAACCGTAAGCTGCTGGAACGGCAACTGGTCCGGGAATGGGGGTAGATTCCCCATCCCATTCCCAGGAGGGAGAGAATACACCACTGCCGGGAATCCAGCAGAATTGAGGGCGGTAACCACATTATGACAATCCTGGACCCAGAAATTGGGTCCGCAAATGGCAGCAGCGCGATGGCGATCGCCCGCTTTCACAATGATGGCAACTGCCGGGACCGTTGCCTTGGTTTTGTCTGCGGAATGTTCTTCCAAAAGCACTTTCAGGCGATCGAGCATTTCCGGCTTATTAATGCGATCGGTCGTCAGTTCCAATAAAATCATCTCCGTGATCCTCGTCGATACAACTGCCTCCCGCAGTGGGGTCAACTCGTCCAATTTCAAGACTTTCGCTTCCTCCACAATTATCTGAGTGCGATCGTCGCGGCGATCGACCTTCCCATCAATCAGAATCGGCGTATCCGGAATCAGCAACTCGTGGATTTGTTCATAAGTATCGGGAAATACCACCGCTTCTGCCTTCCCTTCAATATCTTCCATTTGCAGAAAAGCCATGCGGCGTTCATCTTTTTTCGTCAGAATCTGTTTAACTTCCGTCAACACCACCAGCACACTGATTTTGCTTCGGGATTTCTGTTCATCTAGTTTCCCCAGACTGACTACCTCAATCCCCAACTGTTCCGCAATTCTTCCGGCATTTTTTAAGGGATGTTCAGAAACATAAAATCCCAGCAATTCTTTCTCAAATTGCAGCTTTTCTTCCACCGGAAAATCGGCAATATTGGGCGGAACAGGGGCGGATTCAAAGGTAGAAGTTTCGGTCATTACTGCCAGTTGGTCAAATAAATTAAGCTGGCCCGTTTCTTGTTCCTTAGCCCGGTCCTGGGCCCATTTAATCGCCAGAGGCATATATTCGATCGCTTGTTTGCGGTTAGGATTGAGACCATCCAAAGCCCCACATTTAATCAAGGCTTCTAAGGCGCGACTGTTGACCGTATGTAGATTAATGCGATCGCACAAATCCGCCAAAGAGTGAAATGGCCCATTCGCCTCTCGTTCGGTCAAAATAGCATGAATCGCATTGTCGCCAATATTTTTCACCGCCGACAATCCAAACAGAATCGTTTTCTTTTCCTCAGTCGCCTCCACCGGGGTAAAATCCACCCCAGACCGATTAATATCCGGTCCTTGAACGGTGATATTTAACTCTTGGCAGTTAGCGATATATTTCTGAACTTTATCCTGGTCCCCACTATTTGAAGTCAGCAAAGCCGCCATATATTCGACGGGAAAATTCGCCTTCAAATAAGCGGTTTGATAGGTAACGTAACCGTAAGCAGTAGAATGGGATTTGTTAAAGCAGTTAGACGCAACCAACCCATTGGCGAGAATAAAATTGTGGTCCCGTTCAACGCCAATATCATAAACCGTTTGAATTCCCAAAGCTTGACGCGAGACCAGTTTTGACGAGACTCCTATGAGTTGTAAACCCTGCTCAAATATCTCGTCAATCGCCACCATTTGACCCGCTTTTATCATAAACTTATGGTCTTTTGTGGCGCGAACAACCCGACCCTCTGCCAGGGCGTATTCAAAAACCTCTTGCTGACCCCGATGATGCCATTGGGCGATAGGTTGGCGGTACAGATAACCCTCCCCATCGACACTATAAACGGTACAGGGGATTTGCTTTTCTACGATTTGACCGATCGCCATCGGGCCATATTCTACGGTCAATATCTCGGTATCGTAGCTTAAGCAATACTCCGCGAACAAAAGCATCTGATTAAACAAGTTTTCTGCAATGGATTTAGAAACCCCATTTTTTGTGGCTCCATCCAGAAACAGTTCCCGATGTTTATTCATTTCTTCGGGTTTCTTTTTCCCCATTGCACGGCGTAATAAATCCGCTTGACCCAAGGAATATCCCCCTAAATCTTGGGCTATTTTCATGATCTGTTCTTGATAGACCATGACTGCATAAGTTTCTTGCAGAATGCCTTCTAAAAGAGGATGTTCATAGGCAATTTCTTCCCGTCCATGTTTGCGATCGATAAATTTAGGAATTAGCCCTGCATCCAAGGGCCCGGGACGATAGAGTGCCAAAATAGAAGAAATATCTTCAATACAAGAGGGTTTTAAATCTTGCACAATTTGTTTCATTCCCGAAGATTCTAATTGAAAAACTCCTTCGAGGTCCCCCCGTTCTAAAATCTTGTAGGTATTTTCAATATCTTTGGGGAATTTTTTAGTGCCTCTGCCTCGAACTTCCTGTGCTTTACGTTCTTCAGCGGGAAACTGATAGGGGTCAAAATCAAGATTTTTGGTTGTCTTGATATAGTCTAGGGTTTTCTGAATCATGGTTAAATTCTTCAACCCTAAAAAGTCCATTTTTAACAACCCCAGGGATTCTAAATCCTCCATCGGATACTGGGTAATGGTTGCGCCGTCGTTATTCTTTTGCAGGGGAACAATTTCATCTAAGGGGTCGGCCGAAATCACGACTCCGGCAGCATGAACCCCAGAACTTTTGTTCGTTCCTTCAATTCTAATAGCCATATCCAACCATTGGCGGAATTCGACTACCGTTCCATCATCTCGGGGAATTTGTTCGTTTTTAACATAAGCTTCGCGAAATTCCGGAGCGGGGGATTTATCAGAAATCATGACCGCTAATTTTTCCGGTTTCCCCCGCGCAACGGGAATTAATTTCGCCATTTCATCGGATTTTTTGTAGGGAACTCCTAACACCCGGGCGACATCTTTTAACACGGCTTTGGAAGTCATGCGGTTAAAAGTGATGATTTGGGCGACCCGTTCTTTGCCGTATTTTTCAGTCACATATTGGATCACTTCATCCCGGCGAGAGATGCAGAAATCTGTGTCAATATCAGGCATGGATTTCCGTTCGGGGTTCAAAAAGCGCTCAAATAGAAGTCCATGATGTACTGGATCGATATTGGTAATTTGCATGGCATAGGCGACGAGAGACCCGGCGGCAGACCCTCTTCCGGGACCGACAGGAATGCCGCGATCGCGTGCATATTTGATGTAATCCCAAACGACCAAAAAGTACGCCGCAAACCCCATTTGTTGCAGCATTTTCACTTCATAAACCAGCCGGTCCCGATAGACTTGGGGAATTTCTTCGTAGCTTTTAACTTTAAAGCGTTCTTTCAGTCCTTCTTTGGCAATCCATTCCACATAGGTGTTGGGAGTTTCTCCCGGAGGACATTGGAAATCGGGAATCCGAGGTTCGCCGAGAATATGGTAGGGTTCGATTTTACTGGCGACTTCTAGGGTATTGGCGATCGCCTCTTGAATTATGTCATCAGACAAGTGATCTCTAAACAACAACGCCATCTCTTCAGCGGATTTCATATACTCCGTTCCGCTATAGCGCATCCGCTTATCTTCACTAATCAGCTTGCCAGTTTGAATGCACAATAGCGCATCATGAGCTTCTACGTCATAACAGGAGATAAAATGGGAATCGTTGGTGGCAATTAGTTTAATATTCAGTTCGCGGGCAATTTTCACCAATTCCACATTCACCATTCGGTCTTCCTGAGACCCATGATCCTGGAGTTCTAAATAATAATCATCCCCAAAGAGTTTTTTATACCATTTCGCGACTTTTCGGGCGACATCCAGTTTATTTTGTAAAATCGCTTGAGGAATTTCCCCTCCTAAACAAGCACTGGTAACGATTAACCCTTCGTGATATTTTTCTAACAGTTCTTTATTAATACAAGGACGGGCAAAAATTCCTTTGCCGTGAATTCCTTCGAGACTGGAAATTGTGGTGAGTTTGACTAAGTTTTTATAGCCTTGAGTATTTTTTGCTAAAACAACTTGATGATAGCGACGGCAACGGGCTTTGGTATCTAAGGGTTCATTAATCACATACATTTCATTGCCGATAATCGGTTTAATTCCCTTTCCTCGGCAGACTTTAATCAGTTCGATCGCCCCATACATGACCCCGTGATCCGTCAGGGCGATCGCTGGCATTCCCAACTCGATCGCCTTGTCAATCAGTTTCGGAATCTGACTGGCACCATCAAGCAGACTGTAATCGGTGTGAATATGTAAACCAACAAATGACATAAGGCTACGTTTGATTGCAGTTTGATGAAGAAATAAATAGAGTTTTGATATTCAGAACTGGGAAATTTATCCCCTCTTGACTTTATCTTAACGCTTTTAGGAGTGATTGAACGTCATTTCCAATGGGCGGGTCCAACCCTGATTTTAAGCCTAACCCGCCCAGGGGTCTGAATTCAGGTACCTGCACCCTTGAGCCTTCCCATTTGACGCAATGGATAGTTTTAAAAAATTGAACCCCGTTATCGCAAAGATTGGATTTTATCTCTGGACATCTCTACAATGGGTTGCTCTTCTGTGATTGAAATAAAGTCTCGCACCGCTTGAAAATAGGCTTCTCCCGCAATGGATGCCACATTATTATGTCCGGCATCCGCAACCAAAAAAAGTTGTTTGGGTTCCGATGCCAATCGATACAATTCTTCAGTCATTTCACTGGGAATTTGTGGATCAGCCGTCCCATGAATGAACAAAACGGGAATCTGTAATTGGCTGATTTTAGCCCGAGAGTCAAAGCGATGAGTCAATATTAAATCAATGGGAAACATCCAAAAATGGAAGCGATAATCCACCATTTCTCGCATGGTGGTAAAGGAACTTTGAACGATCGCCCCAGCGGCATCAGGTTGACGACTTGCGAGGTCGATTGCGATCGCCCCTCCGAGAGAATGTCCATACAAGAAAATCTGTTCCGGCGCTATCCCCCGGTCCTGAACTAAATAGTTCCAAGCCGTTTCTGCATCCACAAATACGGTATTCTCCGTGGGAAATGACCCTTCCGAGAGTCCATACCCCCGGTAATCAATTAATAACACGGAGAACCCCAACTGATGAAACCGGGCGGCATGATTGACATTTGCCCCAATATTCACCCCATTCCCATGCAGGTACAACAGGACCCGACTGCTTGAAGTTTCGGATGGAATCCACCATCCATGAATGCGTTCTACCTTGCCACTTTTCTGACTTACGGGAATCCAAACTTCTTCATACTTGAGTTCGAGTTCAGCCGGAGTTGTTTCTATCACAGGTGCGGGAAAAAAGATAAACCGATTTTGCCGCAGATAGAGAAATAAACAAGCCCCGAAGTAGGCGATCGCCAAAATCCCTGCAATCAAAAGAGGTCCTTTTACAGAAGTCGGCAGTCCCATTCCACTCATGCCAATTGCAATGTTTAGAGATTTGATTTGAAATGAACATGAGGATCATCACAGGTTTCCTGGATAATCCCGGCATCCCTTTTCTAAATTTGGGGTTTGCGGTTATGCCAATCCGTCGCCTGTTCATAAGCATAGGCCACTTCAAACAGTAAATCTTCCCGCAACACATTCCCAATCATCTGCATTCCAATTGGTAACCCTTGGTCATCAAACCCACAAGGAATACTCAAGGCAGGTAACCCCCCTAAATTGACCGGAATGGTCATCAAATCCGATAAATACATACTCAAGGGGTCAGCGGTCTTTTCCCCCGCCTTAAATGCCGTAGAAGGTGCTGTGGGACAAACCAAAATATCCACCTGAGCGAACGCTCGCTCAAAATCTTCCTTAATCAGAGTCCGAACTTTTTGCGCCTTGAGATAATACGCATCATAATAGCCAGCGGATAGGGCATAAGTCCCGATCGCAATCCGGCGTTTTACCTCCGCCCCAAATCCCTGGGCCCGAGTCTTGCCATACATCTCAATCAAACTTTCGCTATCCTCGGCGCGGAACCCATATTTTACCCCATCGTAACGAGCCAGGTTAGCCGAAGCTTCCGAAGGCGCAATAATGTAGTAAGTCGGCAACCCATAGCGGAATCGGGGACAGGATACCACCTGAATCTCCGCCCCTAACTCTTGCAACACCTCGATCGCCTTGGTAACGGCTCTTTCCACTCCCGCATCTAACCCATCCCCAAAGGTTTCCTTGATGATCCCAATCCGTCGCTGACCCTTCGGCTTTAAATTGGGTTTCACGAATTTCATATAGTCGGGGATCGTCACCTTCAAACTGGTCGAATCCTTGGGATCATAGCCCGCAATATGCTTGAGCAAAATTGCCGCATCTTCTACCGTGCGCCCAAACGGTCCAATTTGGTCCAGGGAAGAGGCATAGGCGACCAACCCATACCGGGAGACTAATCCGTAGGTGGGTTTCATCCCCACTACCCCACAAAACGAAGCGGGTTGACGAATTGAGCCCCCGGTATCCGAACCGAGGGCAACAATGCATTCTCCCGAGGAAACTGCTGCCGCTGACCCTCCGGAAGACCCCCCGGGAATCCGGCTCAGGTCCCAAGGGTTCGAGGTGAGCTGAAAGGCTGAGTTTTCCGTGGAACTCCCCATCGCAAACTCGTCCATGTTGGTTTTACCCACCATCACCGCGCCTGCTTCAATTAGGCGCTCAGTCACGGTTGATTCATAGGGCGGCACATAGTTTTCCAGCATTCGGGATCCGCAAGTAGTGCGGACTCCCTCGGTGCACATATTGTCTTTAATCGCGATAGGAATGCCTGCGAGCATACCGATTTCTTCACCGGCAGCGATTTTGGCATCCACCCGTTTCGCTTGTTCCAAGGCGCGATCGGGTGTCACGAGTAAGAAGCTATGTAGTTTGGGTTCTAACTTGTCGATCCGCTCTAGGGCTTCTTTGGTAATTTCTACCGCCGAGCGTTCTTTTCGGATTAGTTGTTTGTGTAACTCGCGGATGGATGCCATGCTCGTACCTTAGGATTTCAATCTTAATATTAAGGTGACCTCAACTCGCCAGAATACCATCAAGCTTGGGGCTTTCAAATCTTTGGCGTAGCCAGCGTCTCTAAACTCATGCTATATCAGAATGAACAGGCACTCCGAGGAGTTTAATACTTTGAGCGGTTCTATTTGTGGAGACACTTCGGCAACGCTTAATCACCAGATGCCCGGATGCAGTTGACACTCAGCGCTCTTTCCCCGGATAGATCCCCCCGGGGTAATTTTCTTCAATTGATCCCCGGGAATTTCTGTCAGGGGGGCGATGCCGGGGGAGGGGGGGTTCAGATATTCTGAAACTATCGGATGATTTGCCCTAAAAATGAATGATTGGACGTTTGATTCCCCTCGGCGCGATCGCCCTCCTATCTGCCACCCCTAGCCCAATCCTCGCCCTGACCCCACCCCCGGCGATTCCCCCACAGGTCACCCTTGAGGAATCGTGGAAATCCCTGCTGGATTTGACTCCACCCCCCTTGCCACCTCTAGCTGATTCCAGTCTCTACATTCCTTTGCCGAGTGACACTCCCAGCGCAACCCTCTATGGTCATTTAGCCTACGCCGAGGCACCGGATGGAGATTTAGTCGCGGTGGGAAATGGGCAAACACTGCGTCAAAGTGCAGCATTCCAGTTTCAGGCAATGGTAAGTGCAGCCGCAGCCGATGGCGTCCAGTTGGTTCCCCTCTCCGGATTTCGCACTCGCGAGGCTCAACATCACGTTTTTTATGCGATCGCCGACCAACGGGGCCAAACCCTACAACAACGGGCTCGTTATGCCGCACCCCCCGGCCATAGCGAACATCATACCGGCTATGCTTTGGATATCGGCGATGGTTCTGCACCCAGCCATGATCTGCGGGTCAGCTTTGAAAATACCCCCGCTTTTCGCTGGTTAAGCGCAAACGCCGCTACCTTCGGTTTTGAACTCTCTTTCCCTGAAAATCATCCCTCGGTCAACTATGAACCCTGGCACTGGCGCTGGGTTGGCGATGCAGAAAGTCGTCAGCTATTTCCTACCAAATCCGTTACTGATAGGTCTATAAAAACCCTCACCCTCCAGGGTGGGTCTCTACGGACGAAGCCTGCGGACCCAGGCTAGTCGATCTAACTGGGAGTCTCGTTCTTAATCTCTTGTTGCGCCTGTTTTGCCATCAGTGCGATCGCCGCTTTATCTGGTACGGGGGTCTCGCTTGCCATTTTTAACCAGAGTAAATACTCGATATTTCCTGCGGGACCACTGATGGGGGACCAAGTTAACCCCCCATAACCCCAACCCAGTTCCAGTGCAGCTTGCAAGACTTGGAAAATTGCATCGGTATGATCTGCTGGATCTCGCACCACGCCTTTTTTCCCCACTCGCGATCGGCCCACTTCAAACTGGGGCTTGACCAGCAATACTAATTCTCGGGGAGACACCAGCAATTCCCATAAAGCCGGTAATACCTTGCTCAGAGAAATAAACGAGACATCCACCACCCCCAAATCTGGGAGATTCTCTTCCGATGGATACAAATCTGCTTTGGTCAAATAACGCAAATTAGTACGTTCTCGCAAAATGACCCGAGGGTCGTTACGCAGTCCCCAATCTACTTGACCATAGCCGACATCAATGCCATAGACGAGTTTAGCCCCCGCTTGCAGCAAGCAGTCGGTAAAGCCTCCGGTGGAAATGCCGCCATCGAGACAGAGGCGATCGCTCACAGGAATGGGAAAGGTTTCTAGGGCTTTGGCGAGTTTTTCACCGCCTCGGGAGACAAAGCGCGATCGCTCTTTGATATGAAGTTCGGCATTGATATCGACTTCGGTCCCCGGTTTATCCAGCAGTTGCCCATTCACCCTGACTTCCCCAGCGCGAATAAACCGCTGTGCCTGCTGCCTAGAGGAACAGAGGTTTTTTTCTACTAACAGGGTGTCGAGTCGTTGTTTAGCCACGGGATTTCAGGGGTGCAGACGGATTTGCAATACCTGATTTTACCGTTTTTTGGGCCAAAATTGAGGCGATCGCTGGTGAACAAGGGCAAGTATCAGGCCAACCCACTCAACCTAGAAGGGTTCATAATTTGCTCAAGTTTCCCTCTTTTTAAAGATAATATGAAGCAGTCTAAATTCTTCATCTTTAATTTTTTTTAAAAGTAACAAAGTATGTTTTATCCCCTAGCTCAAGAGGGGTAAATTTTTATTTATCCTGCATGATTAACAATTCTGAATTGTCAAGGATTCATGACAATTCCTAGTTTTGCATCCTGACTGAACTTTGCATTTAAAAAAAAGGGACCAAAGAGGAGCCTGATTCTGCAAAAGCACTATAAAAGCGGCCAAATCTGAATGCTTCATATTTTTTTACGAAAAATCACGCACATAATTCTTGACTGAACTGTAACCAATGTTACCATTAAGAAGAAATCCAAGAAAAATGACCCCTGTTCTTCATCCCCGAGGAATTAGCTTGGATCCGCAGTTGAATTTACAGTGGAGAGGCACTCATGTTAGAAGCAAAACTCAACCCCTGCGCCAATTTGTTGTATGGCTGGATTCAGCGCAGAGGAAACGGAGAATCACCTGTTCAGGTGGATTTGCAAGATTTTAAAGCCTGGACCTCGGAATATCGGGACCGTCCTTATAGCGATCGCGAAATTTTTGATGCCTTGCAACAATTAAAAGAACTCGCAGCAGTGGCGATCGCGAAAACAGAAGTCACCGTCTCTGTTTTACCCAGAGAAATCCCGGGTTCCACCGAGCATCCCTCTCTGGAATTATTACTAAATGAGTGCAATTTCCCGGGAGAAAATGCTGGAAATCAACGCCATTGGAAGGAGTTTCCTGGCGATCGCCCGAATCGATTCCTAACCGTTTCCCTGGTTGCCTTGACCTCTTTTCTCTGTGGACTCATTCCTCTCGTCGCAGTTCAAACCGTCTCGGAAACCCACTTGGCGCAGGTGGAAACGCTTACCCCCTGGAGTGTACTTGGGGATCAGCATAGTTATTAACGCTTTAAATCTACCCCTCGGCTGAAAATACTCTATCTAAGCTTTCATAACATCACAAAATCCCTTTTAAAATCATCCGGGGTCATCTGGCCCTTATGTCCGAAAGTCATGCTCTGAAAAGGGTGTGACCTTTTCAGGAGTTGGGAAATTCTCTGGAAATTTAAAAGTCAGGGAACTTTTTGCGTCTATATCATATATTGTCCATTTTAAAAACGATCGAGATCGCCTTTGTAGCTGTTTGCGATCGCCTCATTTGCTAAGTAAGATCACTTGGCAAAGATAGAAATGGCTTGATGATTGAGATAGGTAACAATTTCAGAACCAATATTGACGTTCTAGGCAAATTCAGGTATGGCCTTCTCTCAAGCGACCGACCGCGATTCCTTCAACCCCTCAGAAAATCCATTAGCGGTTCTGAGTGGAGATAGCATTTATATTGTTTATCCCAATGGCAAGGTAGAAGCGATCGCCAGCCAATTTTTAGAGCGATCGCGGATTAAAAACCTGCTTCACCGTTGTCAGGTCTGGGGCGACCTGGCTGCTTTTTAAAAAAGGGATAGCAAGTCATCCAAAATCCGGTGAACATCACCTCAAATCAGAAAAAGATGTAGAAATGCTCCCTTTCTCATCTTTACCAGAGTGTGAGGATATAAAATTCAGCCAGAGGGTTACTCATCCGGATTGGGGGTTTCCCTGATTGACCTTTTTATCAAGTTAATCAGGGAAAAATTAAGGAGTTGATTAAGACCCCTAAACCCAAAAATATAAAGTCCGCCAATGCGGACTTCCCGAGATTCAAAATTCGGTTTTAAAGTCTTACGACTAGATGTCGCGTTCGCTTAACTCGCGACTAATATGATCAAAGGGTTGATCTACCCAATCACCCGGTTGAATCCCAGCTTCAGCGACCTTTTCTCTGACCATTTCTTTGAGGATTTGAATCCCAACCACAGTCGGTCCAATCGGGACTCCTAAAGAATTGTAAGTTTCCCGCAATCCTTGCAGAACTCGTTCATCGAGAACGTCGGTATTTCCTGCAACTAAGGCATAACTGGCATACCGCAGATAATAGTCCATATCCCGCAGGCAGGCCGCATAGCGACGAGTCGTATAGGCATTTCCACCCGGACGAATCAACTCAGGTAAATCCGCAAATAAACGGAGTCCGGCTTGTTTCACCAGTTCGGCTGCATTGGCATTAATAATTCCAGCCGCTTGTACCCGGACAGTCCCGGTTTGAAAATAGGACTTCAGGTTATCAATGGCGTCGCGATCGAGATAGCGACCTGTGACGTCATAGTTTTTTATCAGACTTGTGATTGCGTCCCGCATTAAATTTCTTCTCCCAACAGTGTCAACAGATGGTTTACTACTCTTGTGTCAATGAGAGTGTTGTGCGTTATCAAGATTCGATCAACAAACAGGACCGATCGCCGCGTATTGTTACTACTTCAATGAGCAAGAATACTTAGAAGGGAGTGAGGCGAACTGGCCTTTGCTCCCCCTCGGACGTCAGATGCTCGAACGTTTGTAGTCTACTACAAAGCGATACCTAGGAACAGACCCTTGAGTGATCGAAAGAAAGGCGATCGGGATCAGGGTCTTATGTCCTTGGTCATTGGTCATTGGTCATTTGTCCTTGTTTGATGGGGGAGATGGGGAGGATGTTTGTAGTAATGACTTCAGTCGTTACCGCGTTACTTGGCTTTACTCCAAGTAACGCGCCCCTTTGGAGGCGATCGCTCCAGTCCCCAAAAACGACTGAAGTCGTTACTACGAACAATCTCCCCCATCAACCAATGACCAATGACCAATGACCCCAGAAATCCTTAATATTTTCTCTATTCGCACAGACTCAGAATTGTGGTTAAATCCAACCAGAGTTGTACAGAATACTCAGGAAACCATTTTTTGTATCAATTGATACAAAAAATCACCAAGTCAATCCCTAGGATGATTCAGGGATAACGCAACTGAATCTTGGAGCCTGACGAGCGATGGTGCTGTGCACCGGCTTCGCCCAGGGCATAAAGCAAGGGAGCAGATGCGCGATCAACTCAAGCGACAGAGGGGAATTTTGCAATGATTGACCCTGTATTGTTCATGGCGATCGGCACCGACTTCGCCATCGAAATAGACCGATTGATCTGAATCCTTGAAGTTCGCGGGCGCAGACGAATGCCTCTCTTCCCAAAGCTAACCCGGAAAGAGATCCGGCTAGATCTAGGTTCGTACCCAAACCTCTTTGATATCCTGCCCCTTGTAAGCACGCTCGTTCCCTGAAGTCGATTGACACTAACCTAGAACAGAGGAGATATTAATGTTTCAGACTCCACAAGAAGTTTTAAATTATATCCGCGAGCAAGACATCAAGATCATCGATCTCAAGTTCATCGATACGCCAGGAATCTGGCAGCACTGCTCGTTCTATCGTGACCTGATTGACGAAAGTGCCTTCGATGAAGGCGTCGCCTTCGATGGTTCCAGCATCCGGGGTTGGAAAGCCATCAATGAATCGGATATGTCAATGGTCCCCGACCCAACCACGGCCTGGATCGACCCCTTCATGGCCGAGAAAACTCTCAGCATGATTTGCAGCATCAAGGAACCCCGCACCGGCGAATGGTACAGCCGCGACCCCCGCACCATCGCTCAAAAATCCTTGGACTATCTGATTGCAAGCGGGTTGGGCGATATGGCCTTTATCGGCCCAGAAGCTGAATTCTTCGTGTTTGATGATGTTCGCTTCGATCAAACTGAAAACACTGGCTATTACTACGTTGATTCCGTCGAAGGACGCTGGAACTCCGGTAAGCAAGAACCCGGTGGCAACCTCGGCTATAAACCGGGCTACAAACAAGGGTATTTCCCCGTTGCGCCAACGGATACCCTCCAAGATATGCGGACCGAAATGCTGCTGATCATGGCCGATTGCGGTGTTCCCATTGAAAAGCATCACCATGAAGTCGCCACGGGTGGACAAAATGAATTGGGGATTCGCTTTGCGCCCTTGGTGCAAGCGGCTGATTATTTGATGACCTACAAGTATGTCATCAAAAACGTAGCCAAGAAGTATGGCAAGTCGGTAACGTTCATGCCGAAGCCTTTATTTAACGATAACGGCTCCGGGATGCACACCCACCAGTCCATCTGGAAAGATGGTCAACCCACTTTCGCTGGGAATGAGTATGCGAATTTGAGCAAGAGTGCACTGCATTACATTGGCGGTTTGCTCAAGCACGCACCCGCTTTGTTAGCCATTACCAACCCCACCACCAACTCTTATAAGCGGTTGGTTCCTGGTTTTGAAGCCCCGGTGAACTTGGCTTATTCCCAAGGTAACCGTTCGGCCTCGATCCGGATTCCCCTTTCTGGACCGAATCCGAAGGCGAAACGCATGGAGTTCCGTTGTCCCGATGCCACCTGTAATCCTTATTTGGCATTTGCGGCGATGCTCTGCGCTGGCATTGATGGGATTAAGAATCAAATTGATCCCGGTGATCCTTTAGATGTGGATATCTATGACCTCAGTCCTGAAGAGTTGGCGAAGGTCCCCTCTACTCCAGGGTCTCTGTTGGATGCTCTCAAGGCGTTGGAAGCGGATCACGAGTTCCTGACCGCTGGGGGTGTGTTTACGGAAGATTTCATCACCAGCTGGATTGAGTACAAACTTGACAATGAAGTGAACCCGATGCGTCTGCGTCCTCACCCCTATGAGTTTGCACTCTACTACGATTGTTAATCCCTGGGGTCTCATACCCTTTGCGAATTAATTAAATAAGGGCCACCCGGTTAGGGTGGCCCTTTTTGGGGAATTCACGGAAAACCAGCGGGTTGATTAAGGTTTTCGTTACAATTATTTATATAACAACATCATCGATCGCATTGATTTAGCCCTACCATGACGGATCTTCTCACTAAAGTAGCCTATCAAACGGTTCAAAACAGCAAAACCTATTTTAGTCTGGCTCATAAATCCATCAGCACCCAGTTACTCAAGACCTTCGCACCCCCGCGCGAATCTAAAACGAATCCCATCTCCCCCAAACTGTTAATGCTGATTCGGGAACGACTCGATCGCCTGATTGAAACGGACTGGAATGATGCAGAACGGGGTATCTATCCCACGGATCTGCTTTTTGATCATCCCTGGGAAGATTTTTTGCGGCAGTATCCGTTGCTCTGTTTAGATATGCCCACAGTCTGGAGCAGAGTCCAACAAAAAAGGAATCAGGAATTTGCCTCGGACATCGATACCACCGGCTATCCTGCCTATTACCTGCAAAACTTCCATCACCAAACCGATGGGTATTTAAGTGAAAATTCGGCGAACTTATATGATTTACAGGTAGAACTATTATTTAATGGGTCTGCCGATGCCATGCGTCGGAGAATTTTAGCGCCCTTAAAGCGATCGCTGAACGTTTGGAATGGCCTTCCTGAAAATCAACTCCGGATTTTAGATGTCGCCTGTGGCACTGGGCGCACTCTGAAATTCCTCCGAGGAATGCTCCCGAAAGCGGCTCTTTTTGGTATCGATTTATCCCCGGCTTATTTGCGAAAAGCGAATGAAATCCTGTCTCAAATTCCGGGAGAATTACCCCAACTCTCTCAGGCGAATGCAGAGGAACTACCCTATCGGGATAATTATTTTCAGGCGGTAAGTAGCGTTTTTCTATTCCATGAACTTCCGGCGAACACTCGCCAAACGGTTATTAATGAATGTTTTCGAGTGCTGCAACCCGGGGGAAGTTTGACCCTTTGTGATTCGATTCAAGTGAGTGATGCTCCTGAATTGAAGGGGGTTATGGAGAACTTTCCTCAGATGTTTCATGAACCTTACTACCGGCATTATATCCAGGATGATTTAGTGCAGCGGTTAGAAACAGCAGGGTTTACGGATATTCAAACGGAAACCCATTTCATGAGTAAATATTGGAGCGCCCGCAAACCTCACTTGAGTGAATAGGTGGGGCGACTTGAACGGGGCGATCGGCTTTTGTAATGGAGGCGATCGCCCCGTTTAAATCAGCCTCCACCCTATTTAAGCCTTGAAATTCGAGACGATAGGGTTTGTAACTCTTCGATTTTAAAGGGTCAGCGACTCAACTGTCCCTCCTAAAATTATCAATGCCAGCGCAATATCTCAGTCCCTGGAGAGTAGACAGAAATGGCATGGATACGCTATACAAGGTCTAGGAAAAACCCAACGATGCACCAGTAGGAACCTGATAATGACAACCGACTTAGAAACCCAATGCACTCCCATCCCTTCCACGGAAGAGTTATTAGAGCAGTCTTCCGAGACTAGCCTTGTAGAGGAACTTGAAACCGTCATTGGCAGTTTGGCTCAGGACCAAAAGGTGATGTTCGCACTCAACGAATCGGGTCATCTTTGGAAATTCAAATACGGCAGCGTTGAGGTGTTCGTACAACTGACGGGAACCAGTGATGAGGATACCTTAACGGTTTGGTCTTTTGTCCTCCAACTTCCCGCCAAAAATGAACCGGAGTTAATGAGGAAGTTATTGGAAATGAACTGGTTGAGCACTTATGAAGCCCACTTTGGCATTGTGGACGAACGAATCACGGTCCTCTGTAGCCGCACCGTCATGGACCTCAATCCCAGTGAAATTTCGCGCTGCGTCACCATCGTAGCTGCGATCGCTGATGAAAATGATGAAAAACTGCTGGCGGAATACGGACAATAGGTGTAGAGGGTCAGTTGTCATTTGTCATTTGTCATTGGTCGTTGGTCGTTGGGGGTTTGTTTGTCCCGAGTCTTCAACAATCCAAAGGACAAATGACCACCCCCCAATGACCAATGACAACTGACCATCGATTGTATGAATTACCAAATGGTCTGAATCGTCGTTAATGCCTGAATTTTCCGGTCACGGGTGACTAAGGGAAGATTTAAAGATAAAGCAGTGGCGGCAATAATCCGGTCTGGCATATCTGGCACTACATCTCGGGGAATCTGTCGTAGAGTTTGTGCTGTTATTAAATCCAGTGACGCTACTGCTAAACCCGTTTCCGAATCCGATAGAGCATTAATCAATTGCCCAAATGCCTCTTCAGGTAAGCGATACCTTTCTACTAGATAGCTTACTTCTACTATGGAAATTGCAGACACATAAATTGGATAATTTTCACCTAATGCATTATCTAAAGCATTTAGGGCAGATGGGGATAATAGAGCATTTTCACGCAAATACCAGATAATTGTATGAGTGTCGGCTACAACGGCTGTCATTAAATATCCTCCCGAGGAAAATTTCCCCACATTTCTTTTCGGGCTTGGGCAATATCTTCTTCTGTAATATCAACTTTTAAATCAGCCCACAATCCTTTGACGCTCTTCAACGGTCGTTTATGCGGGTTTTTTTGATGAAGAAATTCCGCAAAATCTAAGACTTCTTGCTGCTTGTCGGGGGTTAAGGTCCGCAACTTTTCTAAAACGGCCTGTTCTATATTCATGGGGTCAGTTCCTCCGCCATAGTTATCGCATAATGTTGATTCTTAGCTTCAATTAGTCTAACAAATGTTTGCCCCCTGATCCAATTCCCGATTCAGTGGGTTTCTAGGAGTGGTTCGTTGCCATAATAAAAGCCGTTAACCTTGCTCTTGGAATGAGTGAAATAAAGGGAGGTAAGATGTTGAGGTTGTCCCAATGAATATGAGGCTCAACTCTCCTATTTCTGTTTAGGCTCTTACCCCATCCAAAGCACCCTTCAATCTTTAATTATGCATAATCCCCTATGGCGGTTAATTCCACCGATTCAGGTGAACGGTTCCTTGCAGATGGCAGTGGATTTATGGTTACTAGACCAGTATGTTTCGGGGAATCATCCCCCGGTGTTGCGATTTTATACCTGGGAACCCGTGGCGATTTCTCTGGGTTACCATCAACGGCGATCGCCCCAACGATGGGAAAATCTAAGTTGGGACGGGATGCCAATTGAGTTGGTGCGGCGTCCGACTGGGGGTCGGGCGGTTTTGCATCAAGGGGATTTGACTTATATGGTGGTGATGTCGGATCCGGATGCGGGGGGAGGGACAGGGGCGAAACGCTCTGCGATGCCGGGATATGAGGCGATTTGTGAGTTTTTAATCGCAGGTTGGCGCAGTTTGGGGGTTGAATTACAGTATGGTCAGGCCCGACGGGGATACCATCAAACGGCGAATTGTTTCGCGACGGCAACGGGTGCGGATTTGGTGTTGCCGTCGGGGGAAAAGTTTATTGGCAGTGCTCAACTCCGACGCAATGGGGCGGTTTTGCAACAGGGTTCGATGCAGTTAAACCCGTCGCCGGAGTTGTTTTCTGAGGTTTTTGGGACGGAAGGGCGGGTGCATTCGGGGTTGCCGGTGCTGTCTTTGCCGTTGGAGGTGATCCGGGAACGGGCGATCGCCTCTTTGGTGGAGTCTGCTTCCCGTTGTTTCGGGGTGCAGTTGATTCCTCAACCTCTTTCGGAGCGTGAATGGGAGAAAATCAACTGCTTGGGTAACCCGAATTGGGTCTGTGGGGAAGACTCGCAGGAGGGTTCTGAACTTTGAACAGGGGAGAAGATAACGACTAAAGTCGTTACTACGAACATAAGAGAAGATAACGACTGAAGTCGTTACTACGAACCGGGGAGAGTTAACGACTGAAGTCGTTACTACGAACATAAGAGAAGATAACGACTGAAGTCGTTACTACGAACCTAAGAGAAGATAACGACTGAAGTCGTTACTACGAACAGGGGATGAGGGAGTTAGGTTTTGAGTTTGGATATGGGAGTGGCTCACTTTTTGAGATGGCGTATCTCTTTTTCTGTAAAGGAGTTGGCGGTTGCTTTGGCGATCGCAGCAATGCCAAATCCTGGGGGATAACTTCCCTCTTCTTTAATCTGCTGAATTTGTTCGTGCTGGATTGGCAGGTTCAATTTTTTCCCGACGGTGGCGACGATATCCCCGCGATCAATAATTCCGGAGACGGCACCGGCTGGGGAAAGCACAGTAATATAAGGTAAATTGTCAATTTCCATCCGATTAATGACCTCGACTAAGGTGCTATTTTCCTGGACGGTAATAATCTCAGACAGGGGATGTACAATTTCTAACAAGGTTTGAGTCTGCCACTGACTCCGTTCGATTGAGCGTAAATCTTCTAGGGAAATCATGCCTCGATAGCGGCCATCGGATGCGGCAAAATAGGCGGGATAACGCTGCTCGGTTTGCAGGTAGTCTGCGGCAAATTCATTTAAGGTCATTTTGGCATCAACAACCCGAAAGTGACGGGTCATGGCGTCCTGAGCTTGGAGTTGGAGTAGAGCCTGTTGTAAGGTGGCGAGGCGATCGTAGGCGTTGGCGTTGCGGACGGCAAACCACCCAATTAAGGCAATCCAAATCCCCCCCAAACTATTGGCGAGTAACAAGAGGGACAGTCCCAGGGCGATCGCAGTAAAACCGAGGGTTTTTCCCGCTTGGGCTGCCCAATGTACGGCTTTAAAGCGGTTTCCACTGATTTTCCAGATGATCGCTTTTAAAATTTGCCCGCCATCAAGGGGGAGTCCGGGAATCAGGTTAAATAATGCCAAGACGAGGTTAATCGCGGATAAATCCCGGGCGACGACGGCAACGGGTGAGGTCCCCGGGACGAGTCCACCGATGACTCCGAGGATGGCAAATAAGGTAAAACTCACCGCCGGTCCGGCGATCGCCACTTGAAAGGCTTCTTCTGGGGTCTTGGATTCCTGTTCGATGGCGGCTACACCCCCAAAAATAAATAGGGTAATCGAGTTGACCTTGATTCCTTGGGATTGAGCGACTAAACTGTGCCCGAGTTCATGGAGTAATACCGAAGCAAACAACAGGAGGGCTAACCCTAACCCAGTGGCCCAGGCGATCGCGGGTTCCCATTGTTGTTGTTCTGAATACTGCCCCGCATTTAATACCGTGACTAAAGAGAGGATAATCAACCATGAATAATCTATATAAAGCGGGATGCCAAATACCATCCCAATTCGCCAACCCGATTGCATAAAATTTTCCTTAATGTTTAGTGATGTTGTTTGCCTAGATCCGGCACATCGCGATCCAGCCACTCTGAGAACTCAATCCGGCTTTCTTCTATTCTACTAATTTTCAGGGCGCAACTGACTGGGAGGATGTGGGTACAGTGAAGGGGTTGCAGCGCAGAGGGTTGAAAAAATGGATGGCGCGACTCTTGTCTAATTTTTTGGAAAAGACAGGTGAGTTTTTAGGGAGATGAACGATAATTTTTTTTGAAGGAAAGCAGAAACCATCCCATAGCAGTTGTTTCCTGGAGTTCCAGAGATGTTAGGGGGGGTTGATTGCAGCGGAATGGAACCCTGAGTTTCCCTAACGAATTTTCAGTTGTATTTGATGAAGCTTGCTAGAGGCCAGTCTAAATCATGAGGAGCATAAAATTTATCTGGGGGAGCCTCTTGCTCCCTGATCGGAGTAGGGTGTAAGAGGCTCCCACTCCTTGACCAAATTAGCATTCTCCAATTCTTACCCGAGGCGCTATCAAGACGAAAATTTTCCCGGTGCGATCGCCTCACTCTAAATTGGATAAACAAGAGGGACGCCGTAGGACTGGTTACAGGTTTAGATCCAACGGATGACGATCGCCCCACAGGAACTCACTCAGGGAATCCCCGGGTTCACTCTGGGGCGATCGGTGAATTGGAGGCGGTTCTGGGTTGCACTGAGTCATCCCAGTTTTACGCTTCCATTTCCCTACAGAACACCCGCATTGCTTAAGCCTAAGATTAACCCGGTCCCTATAATGTGACCGAAACTGAGGGTTGCCAGCAGTTCAGGAAAACCAAATTTCTTTAAGAGGGGAGGCGTTCCCACGGGCAAACCTGGCCCTTTGCCTGGATTCTGGATGGCTCGGTAGCCAATGATGACGGCAAATAGATTAGCCAGGATCATCACCAGTCCAACCGTTGGAGACCAGTTTGAGGTCGGGGCTGAGTTCGAGGCAACTGCGAGTAAGGTTGTGTAAAGCAAGTTTGTATCTCCTTTGTGGATAAATCAGTTCAATGACTGGAATTATAAGAATTTATCGGCAAAAAAGAAAATTTTGTATTAATCCTTTACAAAAGCTTACACTTTTGAAACAAATTGTCATAATTTGCAGGAGCAGAATCGTAGGATGCGCGTTAAAATTTGCGGAATCACGAAACCCGCGCAGGGGGTGGCGATCGCTGATTTGGGGGCTACAGCCCTGGGTTTCATCTGTGTGCCGACTTCCCCGCGCTATGTGACGGATTTACAGATTCGGCAGGTGGTTCAGGCGATTGAAGGGATGCCCGTGGATCGCATTGGCGTGTTTGCCAATACTACAATTGAGATAATTAGTCAAACTGTTAAAGTAGGAGGATTAACCGGGGTGCAACTGCATGGCGGGGAATCTCTGGAATTTTGCGATCGCCTCCGCCAAGGGTTACCCGAAGCGGTGGAAATCCTCAAAGCTATCCGGGTCAAAACTACAACGGACTTGGATCAAGCCAAGGATTATCTCCCGGTGGTAGATACATTGCTGCTGGATGCTTACCATCCCGGATTGTTGGGGGGAACGGGGCAAACTTTGGACTGGAATCTGTTGCAACAGTTTAACCCCGGTTGCCCTTGGCTGTTAGCAGGGGGACTGACCCCGGAGAATATCCAAGAGGCGATCGCCCAAGTCAAACCCCCCGGTATCGACCTCTCCAGTGGAGTAGAGCGATCGCCGGGGGACAAGGACCTCGCCAGAGTTGCGGAGTTGTTCTTCAATCTCAAACTGTCCGGTAGTTACCTATCCCAATCCGCTTGACAACTCATCCGTCACCCTGTATAATCCTTTCTTTAAAAGAAAGAGGGTTGATGGCGAATCAGGTTGAGAAACTCTTCCCGAGTCTTTTGCTCTTCCTGGAATTGACCGACCATCGCACTGGTTACCGTCCAAGAACCGGGTTTTTGCACCCCCCGCATGACCATACACATATGAGTGGCTTCCATGACTACTGCCACCCCTTTCGGTTCTAAAATGCTTTGAATGGCTTCGGCAACCTGGCGGGTGAGGCGCTCTTGCACCTGGAGCCTGCGGCTGTACATCTCGACAATGCGGGCAAGTTTGCTCAATCCCACAACTTTTTGATTGGGGATGTAGGCAACATGGGCGCGGCCCATAAACGGCAGCATATGGTGTTCGCAGAGGCTGAAGAAATTGATGTCTCGCACCAATACCATCTCGTTATGCCCTTCGTCAAAGATGGCTCCATTCAACAACTCTTCTAAGGATTGATTGTAACCACTCGTCAGAAAACGCATGGCATCCGCTGCCCGTTTGGGGGTTTTGAGCAACCCTTCCCGTTCTGGATCTTCCCCAACCCCGAGGAGCACTTCGCGGAACGCATCCTTCATCAGATCGACGCTTTCTGCCGGGGGTTGATGGATGTTGGCTTGAGCACCATTTAAGGTATTGCGATCGGGCCTTGTCTCGATGCGGAGAGTTTTATCTGAGGTTTCGGCAGATTTGGTACCATTTCCAGTTTCGGGTAATTGGGATCCGTGGGAAGCAGCAATAGTCATAAAAGATGTATGAGAGTGAGAGAGGTTTACAGATACTTCAAGTCCAGACATTTACAGGATGGATGTCGTCGGACATAGCACCACAAACAGCCGAACTGTTGGCGGAGGCTGTATCTCGCGGCGTTGATCAAGGGTGAAAATCAATCCTCAAAGCGCCAGTGTTATCTCTAAGAAATTAACGTTTATGAGGAAAGACCTAGGGTCTGAGATGTCTGATGAAATGGCTCCATCCTCTTTGCTGGATTACGTCTTTCCGCTAGAAAAAAACCGATAACCGCATTTTTTCTTTCCGAGACGGAATGTGATCGATGGAATTTCGATCTCGAACTGCGATCGCTGTATCGGATTAATCTGGGAATTTCACCCCCTGGCTGGATATCAAGACGATAGCAGCCGGTTGAGTCCCTTGTTTCGTGACTCACTAGGTTGCCGAAATAGCCAATCGTCTTGGGATAATGAGAAATCAGATAGCTCAAGGGGAGCAAAAAGAGTGAAGTTAGCAAAGAAACCGGCTGAAATTTGGTGACTTAATTTCATTAGGGATAGAGAACCAACCCCAGGGTTGATCTCCATTTCTTGCTGAAAACTTGCCTAAGGGATTGCAGGAACGTCGGGATTGCCCGAACGTGGTATTTTCCTCGATCGCTTGGCGGGATTTATAGCTGGAATTTTCCCTGATTTTAGAGGGAAAGTTAAGGGCATTGTTTGCCCAGGTAGAAGTCGCAAGAAGCGGTGAGTCCGTCATCTTACATCTGGGGATGCACCGATGCGGTTAAGAGTCACCATGATTACCCCTGGGTTCGCCGAGGTTAAAGTTTTAGAAATCCGCCCGGGTATTCTACCCAGTGAGTAATGAATCATCGTGCAAGATAATTTGACTCAGAAAACTAACTAAACGTAAACTTTTGTTACTGATTTAAAGTATATCATCCAATGGGATGGTTTGTTTAGCACGCCCGAATTCTTTTTCACTGTCCAGTTCAGGATTAGCAACCCGGAATTTTGGGGCGATCGCGCCGGTTCATTGCTCGGGTCAGTGTAGCTGAAAAATTAACCAGGGACAAGGATTGACCCTAGTCCCTGGTCCATTACCTGAGTTCTATGGGGGGATTTTTTTGATCCATATAGAGTGAACTGATTGAGCCCGCTTAGAAAAACAAATGGTAAACTGGAGCCATCTTAACCCCGGAATAGAGCCAACTTAGGCAGGTACTTCGGCAAACACCCCAATCCGGCGAAATTTCTGATAGCGCAGTTCCCGGCGTTGCTGACTGGTTAAAGCCGACAATTCGTCTAAATTCTTTAATAACGCTTCCTTGAGACTGGAAGCGGCCTGAAGGGGATTGGAATGCGCGCCCCCCAAGGGTTCGGGCAGGATTTCGTCGAGAATCCCCAGGTTTTTTAAATCCCAGGAGGTAATTTTCAGGGCTTCAGCAGCCCGAGGAGCCTTGGATGCATCTTTCCAGAGAATCGCGGCACAAGCTTCAGGAGTGGCGACGGTGTACACTGCGTGTTCAAACATGAGGAGGCGATCGCCTACCCCAATCCCCAATGCACCACCAGAACCGCCCTCTCCAATCACCGTAGAAATAATCGGCACATCCAGACGGAACATTTCCCGCAGATTGTAGGCGATCGCCTCTCCCTGACCTTGATGTTCTGCCTCTACCCCCGCCCAAGCACCTGGGGTATCAATAAATGTAAAAATCGGCATCCCGAAGCGGTTCGCATGATCCATTAACCGCATCGCCTTGCGATAACCCCCAGGGGAAGCCATCCCAAAATTGCGCGTCACGTTATCTTTGGTATCCCGACCTTTTTGATGACCGAGAATGACCGCTGGAATGCCGCCAATCCGGGCCATGCCACCGACTAAAGCCGGGTCATCATATCCCCCGCGATCGCCGTGGAGTTCCATCCATTCATCGGTAATCGCTTGAATGTAATCTAATGTACTGGGCCTCCGGGGATGACGGGCTAACTGCAACCGCTGATACGGCGTTAAGGTGGAAAAAATTTCCTGGCGCAGTTGGTTAGCGCGCGCTTCCAACTGGCGAATTTCCTCCGAAACATCCACCCCATTTTCTTCGGCGAGTTCTCGGATTTGCTGAATACGCCCTTCCAGTTCCGCTAGGGGCTTTTCAAAATCTAAAAGGAAAGTTCTGCGTTCGGGAGTTGCCATAACAGGTGAAGAGTTAGAGAGATGGGGGAGATGGGGGAGATGGGGGAGATATGGAAGATGGGGGAGATGAGGGAGATATGGAAGATATGGGAGAGACGGGAGATGGGGGAGATGGGAACGACTGAAGTCGGGACATTGAACATCCTCCCTATCTTTCCCATCCTCCCTAGCTTCCCCATCCTCCCTATCTCCCCCATTTCCCCCAACTAGAGACTAACGAGGCTCAAGCAGCAGAGGTTGAAAGCCATGCTTAATCGACCATTCGCCGATCATTGCCATTTTCTGCACCGAAATTTGATTACGTCCCCAGGAGAAATTCGTATAGATTTTTTCAAATTCCAGGAGCATCGACTCGGCAAAGCAAGCAAAAAGCTGACGTGCGGGGACATCCATACTGACGATTTGCATAATTCGCCAATCGATATCTAGGGTATGTTCGACAATGCCGCCTTTAAGGACAGAAACCTCCGGGTGTTGAAACTGAGTCTCCAGGTTTTTGGGATACCCGCCATCAATGAGCAAACAAGGATGCTTTAAGGAATTGGCATCAATTTGCACCCCTTTGGGCATACTGGCCACCCAGACGACAATATCGGCTTGGGGGAGAGCTTCTTCCAAAGCCATAATTTTGCCGCGTCCTAAATCTTCTTGCAATAGCCGCAAGCGTTCGCGATCGCGGGCGATGAGCAGGAGTTCTGCAACATCCGTTCGACTGTTCAACCAGCGACAGACGGCACTCCCGATATCCCCCGTAGCCCCACAAACCGCCACGGTTGCTTTGGACAAGTTGATACCCAACTGTTTTGATGCCTGTTCTACCTGTTGACAGATAATATAGGCCGTGTGGGTGTTTCCGGTGGTAAAACGTTCAAACTCTAGCTTGATATTGCGAACTTGCTCAAATTGCTGCAAGTTAAAGTTTTCAAAGATAATTGAGGAAAAACCCCCAAGTGCCGTGATGTTAATGCCATGTTTTTGGGCGTGAGCCATCGCGTTAAGGATTTTGCGCGTTGCCGCCTTGATCCGCCGGGAGGCGAGCATCTCTGGCAGAAAGCAGGATTCCACATACCGTCCTTCAATAGTCTGGCCGGTGGCACTGGTAACAGTGATGTTATCGACTATCTGCGGTGGGGCGGAACACCAAAAATCCAACCCTTGATCGGCATATTCCGGGTAACCCAGATCTCTAGCAACAGACTGGGCGTGAGCCAAACTGGTAAGGTGACCGATGAGACCAAACATTAAGCGTTTTAGGGTAGCCTTTGAATCAGGCGCAGTAGGGTTAAAGGAAAAGATTCATTAAGAATATCTTTAAATGGTACACCAAGACGGTACGGGAGTCCCCGACCGAAGTTGATTCCCTGGGGTTCATGAGTCCCCGAAAGGAGGCGGTTGTACCGGATCAAGTCCAAAAAATAGCGATCGCCCCCGACTGAAGCCAAAACTGACGTTAGTGGAGGGCGATCGCCTAAAGGTTGAAGGGTTAAATTTAAGCTCCGGCTAGTCCATAAGCGGACATCCGCATAATGTCGCGAGTGGTAAATCCAATCGTGCTGAGGGCTTCACCGTAAGCAATCATAAAGTCTTCCACAAGGGCTTCTTTTTCCATTTCCAAGACCTTCGCATCGTCGGCTACCTGATTGAGCATTTTCCAGACGATGGGGAGGTTTTCGCGGTTGGCTTGCTCTAGTTCAGTTTTGGAGTCCTCATAATGAGCTTGCAGCCATTTTTCCCCAAAGTTGAGGTGGCTGTATTCGTCTTTAACGACGCCTTCGGTAATTTTCCGTGCAAAGGGGTCTGCTACGGGGATATAGATGTTGTAGGCAGAGATGGCAAAGCTTTCGATAATCAAGGCTTGAATCAACAAACAGGTGACGACTTTACCTTCGGCTGCTGCCTTTTGAAAATTTTGGTGCAACCCGGAAAAAAATTCTCGGGCAAACTCCATGTCAGGCTCTACCGCTAAATTCCGCCCACAGGCTTGGAACCCTTTCTTATGACGAAGCTCCATTTTCGCCAAGCCGAGCAATTCGTCTTTACAATCCGGCAGCATTTCAGCCAGTTTAATGTAGTTATCATTGGCTTCCTGTTCGCCTTCTATGACGATCGCATTAATTCGGCTGTAAGCGTCTTTGTAAGTGGGGCTTTGGAAGTCAAGGGTTGCGCTGGTGGCCTCAAGCTGGGGCATAGCTCTGTTTTCTCCTGATGATATGGTTGCTGACAATCTTAGAACTGACCTTATTATTTGAGTTAAGGTAAAGAATAGACGGGTTAACACCATTTAAAGGTCTTTTATTTTACTTTACCGTTCGTCATATAACTTTACCATTTTTTCAGGGAATCGCCAACGAGGACAGACTCTGCTGAGAATCTAGCCCCAAGGGCTACAAAACTGAGGGGATGGAGGTAAAGGGGCGATCGCCCCGGTTGGACCTACTCAGGCTGAGAATCACTCAGAATTTGCAAGCGAATGGTGCGATCGCCTTCATCTCCCAGGGGCACTTCAATCACTTGACCGGCTAATCGGTCCAAACAAGTCAACAGCATTCGCAAATGGGGGGTACTTGCACCTGTATCGACATAGAGGCGATCGGTCAAACTGCCCAAACGCCGCCAGGTCGTATAAAGTTTAGCCACGGTTTGTTCAATTTGGGACGCTTGTTTGACCAAATCTGCTGCGGTATTCAGACAACCCATGCGCAGTGCTTCTTCTAAAGCCATTTCTACATCGATGGAACTGGCGGCGATCGCCTGAACCTGCGCCGCTGCATCTAAATATTTCGACAAACTCCGCGCATCGGAAGTCAGTTGTTTGACGGTATCCACATCCGGATTGATTGCCGCTTCCTCGCGAATCGAAACCTGGTGGGAGGGAGGCAGTTTCTCCATTTCCCGGACCAATGGCGCGAGATAACGGGGAGGCAGGGAACCGGCAGTGGCTTTTTCTTTTACCTCTTCCGGCAGCAATTCCGACGTCATGGCGGTCCATTCGTCCGAGAGTTGGCGCACTTCCCTGCGGGTGATGCGATCGCCATCTCGGGCTGCCTGAGTGACCATCTGCTGCACCTCGGGAGCAGATTTAGCCGTTTCCACAAAAGCCCGTTTGCTAAATTTATTAATGGTATCCGGGTCCAAATCCCCTTGACTTAAGAGGGTATCCGCACTATTTGCCAGTTCAATGAGGGAATAAGCCTGACTTTTGCTGATTTCCCGGTCCTTGAGCCAGTTGAGGAAGCCCCTGCCGCGTCCTTCCCCGCCAATTTTCTCGCGATCGCGCACTGCACTGAGGATCCGTCCGCGCCAAATATCCGTTTGCAAATCAAAATGGTCGCAGACTTTCCAGGCATTATCTACCTGATGCTCAAAATCAGGCTCTGAAATGTCCTCATCTTCCGGGTCCGGAAGGTTAAAATTCAGGTCCGTGATATTTTCTAAAACCGCAGCAAGTTCTTCCGGGGATTGGGGTCGTTCAGCCATTGACAGCAGCAAGTTTGTTGGGCGACAGCCGACTTATTATGGCATGAGTTGGCGCTACTCCATGCATTGTTTTGCCCGCAGAGGCCCCAGTAGGTCCTTGAGTTTAGGCCCTCGTCGAGAGCTTTGTCCCCGGGGCGATCGACATCCCCTCTCCACTCCCTCGGCTCAAGGATTAAGAAAACTTCAGAGTTGTTTAGGAAAATTTTATCAAATCTACCCCAATTTATCCATTACATTGACACCGGATTAGAAAAAAATTAAAATGATAGATAAATCATGATTTAGGTTAATATATGACCGTATTAAAAGCAGGCGATCGCGGAGACTCCGTGAAGTTTTTACAACAGAAATTGCAAACCCTGGAATTATTCTCGGGTCAGGTAGATGGAATTTTTGGACCCAAAACTGAGGCGGCGGTTAAAGCCTTTCAAAAAAACATGGGATTATCCGTCGACGGCATTGTAGGCAAAGAAACCTCGGATAATTTTGAAGGCGTCATGCGATCGCCTAAACCGGGACCTACCTTACGACTTGGTTCCAAAGGCGACGAAGTAAAATCCCTCCAAGAAACCTTAAAAAAAGTCGGCTACGACCCTGGAGCCATTGACGGTATCTTTGGACCCAAAACTGAATCGGCAGTTAAAGCCGTTCAGCAGAAAAATAAGATGGTAGTCGATGGAGTTGTCGGAACCTGGACTTGGCGTAAATTAGTCTTTTTAACCTTCTTATTTTAGAGGAAATTATCTCTATCTTCAAGAGAAATAATGACTTCAGTCGTTTCCGGCTTCCTCATTGAGGGGAAATAACGACTAAAGTCGTTACTACGAACAAAGATAAAAATTCTTAGTTTGTAGTAACGACTTCAGTCGTTTCCGGCTTCCTAATTGAGGGGAAATAACGACTAAAGTCGTTACT
>NZ_JAMXFD010000003.1:0-18292 GCF_025370875.1 Laspinema palackyanum D2c | reverse complement strand
TTTGTAGTAACGACTTCAGTCGTTTCCGGCTTCCTAATTGAGGGGAAATAACGACTAAAGTCGTTACTACGAACAAAACCCTCGTAATAAATCACCGTTTCATATTGCGCTTTAAGCGTTCCAACTCTTCATCAGCTTCCCAACGGCGAAATTCCTGATCCAAAGGGTCTGCACCACTGCTAAAACTGCGGTTATAACTTTTATTCCATCCCGTATCCCAACTCGTTTGCGTTTTCGTTTGAGTACGCGCTGCCTCTGCTTCAACGGATTTCGCCTTCACTTCCCGACGACGAACTTGAATCTGACGATATAACTCCTTCGCCTTTTCAATCCGTTCTTTCACCCCTTGCATTTGTCCCCACAACTGATTGCCTTCCCGCAGTAAAGAGGCTTCTCGTTCTTGTGCTGCACGGACCAAATCTTCGCGATTGGCAGCTTTGGCTTTACTGACGCGATCATGCCAGAGTTGAATCTCCTGAGCAGTAGAAAGAATGCTATCCTGCAATTGTTTTTCTTTCCGTTGCAACTCCAGAATTAATTTGAGGGTATCCTCCTCTTGTTCCCGCAGTTGCTCCTCTAGCACCTGCAATTCCAGATGAGGATTATTTCGCATAAATTCCTCTAATCTGGTTTCTAAGAACCGGCTCATGTCTTCAAATAGACCCATTGCAGGCACTCCCTCGCTCAGGTTTGACTTCTTTTCTTCTATCTATGGTAGGGCAATTTTTCGTGAGTGTTTTCACGGCTAGGGGTGCAGTTTATGCACCCCGACTGCGCGATGAACCACAGCGTCTTCAGGGGATTCCCTATAAAGACTGTCCTGTATAGATGGAACGCACTTCACCATTCCGACGGATAACGGCTTCGCCGTCTTTGACTTCAACTAAACTCCAGCCGCTTGAGCCGATTGTTTCGCCAATATTCACCCGACGGGGAACGCCATCGACTTCAAATAAGGCAACAGAGCGATCGCCCAATTCCAGAATTCCCACTAATTTATGCTTGAGACCCGAAACGCTAGAACTAGATGCCGCTGCGGCAGGGACTGGTTCTGATTCTTCTGCTGGGGGATTTTCCGCAACTCCATTATCTCCTGGGGCTTCTTCTGCCGTTGGGGGTGCGGGTTGGGGAACGGGTGGGGGTGGCGCTGCCACCTGGGGTTGTACGTTAACGGTTCTGGGGGGTTGGGTGGGAGTGGGAGTAGGAGCAGGTTGTTGGGTGGGGGCTTGAGTGGCTGCCGGTGCCGGAGTTGGTGTTGCTGGGGTCGGGGCTGGTGCAGGGGCTGCTGCCGGTGCCGGTGCCGGAGTTGCTGGCGCTGCTGCGGTGGTTTGAGGCGCTGGCGGGGTCCGAGGCACGGTAACGGTGAGATTGGGTTGGACTAGGGTGGGATTGATGCCACGTTCCAGGGCGATCGCAATCCGATTGAGTACCTCGGCAAGATTGCCTTGATGGGGCGTATTTACTGTAACCTGGGGTGCCGGGACCATCACATTGGGGGGATTAACCGTGACATTCACCGGAGGCGGAGGCGGGGGAATAGGTAAAGCAGTATTCGGGGGGACTACAGGTTCTGTGGGTTGACCCGCTGCTTGGCGGTCCATCACTTCGAGCGATCGCTCCATATAGGCCGCAAAATCTGCGTCTGCCTCAGCTTTCAACTGTTCCGCCGTTTTCGGAGGAGCTACGGCTTCAGGCTGTGCCGGGGCAATTTTCGCCCAGAATTGCTGCAAATATCCCCGATTCCATAACCATAAACCTAGGGTAATCAGGAGCAATCCACAGGCGGACCCTAATAAGAGGCGATCGAAGGATTGTCCCTTGCGTCGTTTATCTGTGCGGGTTGCCTTGGCATCCACTGTCGCTTCTGCGGCAGTTTTGGGCATCATCGTCTGGGGGAGGATGATTTGGGGCACCTGTACCGATTGCAATGTTACCAAATCCGGGGGGGCCGGTTTGGGTTGGCGAGAGCCTCCATCTAAAATTCTGTCTACATCGTGAAACAGGTCATTCATGAGGCGATCGGCGTAGGCATCGACGGACCAATTCGGGGTCCCGACCCCACCTCGCTCCTGTTCCGCTGGGGATGAGTCTATGGTTTTGGTGCTGATATCCTGAGACATGGCCTTTTTTTTATAAGGGTTAGGGTTAAAGATGCGATCGCAATCCTCGGGCAACTACGAGCAATCGGGCAGTTCCCCTCCGATTTTATAATCTAGTTTAGACAATCCGACAGTCCTAATAATTTTAGGGCCTAATCCGCTTCAACGAGTTGCACCCATTTATTGTCCTCGCTTTTGCCAGAACGGTCAACCATCTTTCTGTTACTGAGGCAACAACCGGCGGGGGATCAATCGATTGGCGGCCTCATAGCTCAAGTCGGATAAATCCGACTGCAAGTCTTATCCCGTGGTATTTTCAGTCGGTTTCAACCGACTTGAGCTGTTAGGCGGGGGATTGATCCCCCGCCGGTTGTTGCTGCCATGACACTACACTGAGCCACTGGTTGCCAACTGTCGTCCTTGTAACTCCAGATAAATCAACAACGCATTAATATCCGCAGGATTCACCCCGCCAATCCGACAAGCTTGCCCAATGGTTAAGGGTTTCACTTTCGCCAATTTTTCCCGTGCCTCCTTAGACAAAGTGCTAATATTGGCATAATCCAAATCGGGCGAGAGTTTACGATGTTCCTCCCGCGCCACTTGGTCGATTTGATGTTGCTGCCGTTGGATGTACCCGGAATATTTGATATCAATTTCCGCACCCTCACGTTCCTCTAAGCTCAAATCCAGATTGCTCAGTCCATAACGGTTGAGGTCAACATAATGGAAACCGGGACGGCGCAACAATTCCGCTAGGGTAATTGAGCCTTTAATCTTTTGCTGAATATCAGCAGCGATCGCCACCCCCAATTCCTCATGTTCCTTAATCCGCGTCGTCTCCAACCGTTGTTTTTCCGCCGCGATATTCTCCTGTTTTTGGGTGAATAATTCCCAACGGCGATCGCAAATCAAGCCAATCTCCCGTCCTAACGGCGTCATCCGCTGGTCCGCATTGTCCGATCGCAACAACAACCGATACTCCGATCGCGAAGTCAACATCCGATACGGTTCCCGCAAATCCTTCGTACATAAATCATCCATCAACGTCCCCAGGTAACTTTGTTCCCGAGGGAAAATAATCGGGTCCTCACCGCGCACCAACCGCGCCGCATTAATCCCCGCCACAATACCTTGTGCGGCAGCTTCCTCATATCCCGTCGTGCCATTAATCTGACCCGCACAGAATAACCCCTCGATTTTCTTCGTCATCAACGTAGGGTAACACTGAGTCGCTGGCAAATAGTCATATTCCACTGCATAAGCGGGACGTAACATCGTACAATGTTCCAACCCGGGGAGACTCCGCAACAATTCCAACTGTAAACTCTCCGGCAGACCCGTAGAAAATCCCTGAATATACAATTCAGGAATATCTCGCCCTTCCGGTTCAATAAAAATCTGGTGCGATTCCTTGTCTGCAAATCGCACAATTTTATCCTCAATACTCGGACAATAGCGCGGACCTTTCGCATCCACCCAACCGCCATACACCGGAGACAAATGGAGATTTTCCCGAATCAGCCGATGGGTTTCCGCCGTCGTGCGAGTGAGATGACAAGGCATCTGTTCCCGTTCCACCCAAACCTCCGGGTCAAAACTGAACCAGCGCACCTCCTCATCCCCCGGTTGCGGTTCCATCTTGCTATAATCCACCGATCGCCGGTCCACTCGTGCCGGAGTCCCGGTTTTCAGCCGTCCCGTCTCAAATCCCAGACGGTTCAAAGTGTCCGTCAACCCTACAGCGGCAAATTCCCCCGCACGTCCCGCACTCATGGACTTATTCCCCACCCAGATCGTCCCACCCAGGAACGTCCCCGTGGTTAAAATCACCGCCTTGCAACCAAAGGCGACGCCGAAATAGGTTTCCACCCCTATCACATCATCATTGTCCCCCAGAACCAGATCCGTGACCATGCCTTCGCGGATGGATAAATTCTCTTGATTTTCGACAATGGTTTTCATGACGTGAGCATATTCACGCTTATCCGTTTGAGCGCGTAACGCCCAGACAGCGGGACCTCGCGAAGAATTGAGGACGCGCTTTTGTAGATAAGTGCGATCGGCCATCTTGCCAATTTCGCCCCCAAGCGCATCCACCTCATGAGTGAGTTGGGACTTCGCAGGGCCACCCACTGCCGGATTGCAGGGTTGCCAAGCAATCTTATCCAAATTCAGCGTCAGCAAAAGGGTGCGACACCCAAGACGTGCCGTAGCGAGTGCTGCTTCACATCCCGAGTGACCCGCACCCACAACAACGACATCAAAAACATCTTGAAATTCAGGAGTTGGCATGGTCATGGTATCTGGATGGTGTTGAACTCTTTCCTAATCATAGCTGTTCTCATCCCGTTCTACACCCGATCGCGAGCAAGATTTGAAGCAACTAGGCACGCTTACGGTTATCACGCACCGCAGGAAGAGCGATCGCCTTAAGCGAAGCGATGCCATCAGCTTGATGCACTCCCAAAATGGACCTCATAACTGAGGGAAACCTTATATCCTTATTTTATCCCCTCTAATAAAATAGGGCGTCGGTACAGGCAAGGTTAGAAAGCTGGTTTCTGCCTTGATTTAATCCTGTACCAACGCCCTAGATTGAATTGTTCAATTGCGTTTTTAAAAGTGCTTTAAGAACGCATCAACGTATCAAAAGATTCCGTTTCTCGAACGGAGTTAAAGTCTGACTCATGTTGAGCCATTTCTCGAATGTCCGGATTGAGAGAAATGGCCTGCCGGAGGTTATCAACTGCCATATCTGTATCAGATTTCAAGGCATAGCAGCGGGCTTTTCCGTACCAGGCATCGGCTTTGTCGGAACTGGTGCGAATGGCTTTGTTATAAGCGGCGATCGCCTCGTCGTAGTTTTGCAATCTTGTATAGGCGACTCCCTGACCTAAAAACGCTTCATAACACTCAGGATTAATTTCCGTGGCCTTGTCATACATCTCCACGGCATCTTCATATCTCCCTTCCCGAAATAGCTCATTCCCTTGTTTGACATAAATGCCAAAAATCTCCTGGAAGGGTTCCTCCATCCGATTTTGCATTTTCATCGACTCTTCCAGGGTGGTGCGAGCTTCTGAAATTAAGTTTTGAGTGGCTAACGCCATTGAAATCAACTCATTTAATTGAGCAGTGCTCTTCGGTTCCTCAGAAAGTGCCAGAGGCATCCCACCTTTCTCACTTTTAACCAATCCCCCCCCTTTGGATTGTGAGGCGGGGAGTTGTGAGGGAGGGGTTTGTCCGAGTTGTTCTTTGACCTCACTTGCAACCTGATTGGCGACACTTTTTCTGAGCAGCCAAATTCCGCCCAAGGTTGCTGCTACGGGAAGAACCACTAATCCGGCGATCGCAGCCGCTAAGGGACTCATAGTCCGCATAAAAGCTCGGTCTACTTCCGCTTGAATCTGCTCTTGAACCGCTGGATCGAGTTCCGAAGTTTGTTGTAAAACCTCTTGCTGGGCCGCTTCTGATTCCGGGGCATTCTCCGGTGCATTCTCTGTTGCATCCTCCGTGGTGGCTGCCGGAGTGGGCGCTGCCGTGGGGGTAGGCGCTGCCGTGGGGGAGGGAGTGGCCGCTTCCGGGGTGGAGGATGCTGGAGTCTGTTCAACGGGGACCAGGGGTCTGGGTGGGGGGGGAGGGGTCGGACGTTGTGCCGTCGCTGCACCCATAGACAGCAAGAGCGTCACCAGAACCAGGGTGCTTTGTCCAGCGATCCTCGCGCACAGCGCGGTGAGCGGCGCTAGATCCATCGCAGGGGGCATCCCTGGACGAACCCCCTGCTTCGACATAGAAAAGGAGAGCCTGACCCTGCGCGGCCCCCTTGCGTTCCCGACTCGATTTGTCATGGTCATGGAAATCTCACCTATTAATCGCTCGACGACTTCACCACTTTGACATTACTGTAGACGATTCTACCGATTTCTCAGGTCTAAATTCCGTTATCTTTAAGGCCAAAAATCTGCCAATCCAGACAATACCGGACCCGAGCAATGCTGAGTGGACTCTCTTTTTTTATCGGTCAAGTTTTTGATCATATCATCACATTGAGCCCCTATCAAGACGGTAAAAATCCATCTCCCAGGGGGTCAGCGTAGGTATTAAATAAAGGCGACAAGAAACCGAGTTTCTAGCCCAGATTTGGTGCTAATTGGCAGGGATTGGGTAAAGAAACCCTACTTTTAACCCCGACTGAACCGATCGCCGACTCTGGTATAAAGGGGATGGAAACTCAATATTGTCTCTAAATTTCACCGGATGGAGGGCAAGGAAAAACATGGGAACGCAATGGGAAAATTTTCTGCAAAATCTGGGAGAGTGGGAGGGTTCGTTCACCCGAGTTTCTCCCACGGGCACCTTACTCGAAGACACCCCCACGCGACTTTCCTTGGAAGGATTAGACGAAAATCAACGGGCGCGCCTGACTCTGCGATTTTTTGCCCCAGGGGGTGATTGGCAGAAGGACTCCCCGGTTAAGGAAGTGGTCCAAGAATACCAATCCTTGGGGCGGCATCTGTTATTTTTCGATTCGGGGGCGTTTTCTCAGTCCTCGATGCAACTGTCCCCCGTCTCCACTTTTTTAATTGAGTTCGGGTTCATCTGGGGTAACCGTCGCTTACGGGCGGTGCATCAATTTGCGGTGGGGGGTGAGGCGGAACGGTTTACTCTGGTTCGAGAAAAGCGGGTGGGTGCGGGGGCGACGGAAAATCCGCCTCTGACCCTGGAGCAATTGTTGGGACGCTGGGAGGGGTCAGCGCAAACGCTTTTTCCGGATTGGCGAAATCCGGAGACTTTCAGAACGACTCTGGAGGTGCAAAGAACGGGGACGGACGGGGTTGAGCAACGGATTACTTTGGCGAGTGGCGATGAGCGTCCTCATGAAATCCGGTCTACTGGGCGGGTTGAGGGGTCGATGCTGGAGTTCGAGGGGGGTGCTCATCCGGTGCGGGTGTTGATGGTGCCGGATGGGGCTTCCCTGACTTTTCCCCACCGGGTGGCAGTGGGGGAGATGTTCTTTGTGGAAGCGGGTTGGTTAATTGAACCCACCCTGCGGCAGCGGTTAATCAGTCGTTACAGTCCGAGGGGAGAATGGAGCAGTCTGACTTTAGTAACTGAGCGCAAGGTGGGATAAGGTGCGGGATGGGTGGGGGTTAGAGTAAAGAACAGGAGCGTTGTAGGGCGGTTTGGAGTAAGGTTTGATATTCCCGATCGCTAATGGTGTAAGCTCCAAATCGGTCCAAGTGGGGGTTGCTCATTTGGGCATCAAATAACACAAACTGGCGATCGCGCAGTCGTTCTACAAGTTTGACCATTGCCACCTTTGACCCTTCGGGAATCCGATAAAACATTGACTCGCCAATAAAAGCTCCCCCGATCGCAATTCCCAGAATCCCCCCAGCGAGGGTATCGCCTTGCCAGGTTTCAAAACTATGCGCCCAACCCTGGGAGTGTAGTTCCCAATAGATTTCTTTTAATTCAGGAGAAATCCAAGTCGTCTGGCGATCGGAACACCCCTCGACGACTGCCTTAAAATCTCGGTCGATCGCCACGGTGAACCGTTCTTGATTGAGAACGCGATTCAGGGATGAAGGATAGCGGAAGCGATCGTCTAGGGGAATCAGCGCTCGCTTGCGACTGGAGTACCACCCGACGCTCTCATCGCCCACATTCGCCATCAAAAAATAGCCTTGGGCGTAACCTTGGATGATTGACGGAATATCAAATTCCATGAACTTAGCCGGTTAAAATTTGAGAAATTGCAGACACAGACAAGGGAGAAACGGCTTAAAAAGGGTAGAAAGTGCTGCCCTCAAACCGGCTCAAGACTTAAAAATATCATGAAACTTAGGGAATACTCTGACTCAGAATGAAGAATCAAGGATCAAGTTCAACGTCCCGACTTGCTATCGTTCTCTTCTGTTTGTAGTCAGGACTTACGCATGAACACTATATCTAGCGTAGCGATCAAGGCTCCTAAATTCTACCCCGTTTTTGATGCATCCGCTCTAACTCTTCTACATCTTCGATGTCTTCCAGTCGTTCCAGCATTTCTTGGTATTCGTCAATATCCTAAATGACCGCCACTGGTTTGCCGTCTCGCAGAACAATTTGCGGTTTTGAGCGTTTGGTCTCCATGCCGATCGCCTCCTGTTTTTCTCATGCTTTATTCTATCATGCGATCGCTTTCTATATCCCCTGGGATTTCCTGTTGGCAAAAGCTAAAACTGTGGGTGGCTCTTGTTGGGAGACGCGCTCTTATCGGCGTCTCTACAGGAATTTTTCTGTGGGGGGTTCTTGTTGGGAGACGCGATCATATTATTTGTGCTGAATTAACCTTAATAAATTAGTCCGCGAAGGCGGAATGAGCCGGTGTAAACGCGATTTCAATCGCCCCGGTTTATCCGCCTACGGTAACTTGTAACTGGAAATTCGCATGGTTAATTTTCCTTGGCGAGGGTCTCTGTTTGACACAAATGCCCCCTCTTCTGTCTCTCCTTTGGCTAAAAATTCGATTTCTTGTTCTCCAATTGAATAAGTAATTCCATCAATTTCTAATTCGGCAATCACATGAACTGAAGCGACGGTTTCTCCGCCTTCGTTTTGTACCCGAAAGGGGACGTAAAATTGCTGGTTGCGTTCTTGAATCTGTCCCTTTGGCGTTACGGAGAGAATCGGCGGGCGATCGCCCTGGGTCATCCAGTCATAACTCACCAATCCAATCAGAATCCCCACGATTGACAAAGCAATGCTAAATGTCACCCATTCCGCAGGCGATCGCCCTGCAATTTCTTGGCGTCGTCTATCGTTTTGTTGCGTCTGTTTGCTTTGCGTCTCTTTCATTTCTGATGTCATACCGCTAACCTCCCCGCTGCACCGCCGATCGCTGCTGGAAGTCCCAATATTATACTATGATTCAGCCAAATTTGCCAAGGATCGCTAAAGTTAAGTTTCTGGAAAAACCACAACATCACCACCGATGCCCCCAAAGATACTAAATAGCAAATTAAGGTTTCTCCTAACGGATCTTGAAATACCCCTCGCTGTTTATATCGTCTTTTTTGTCCCCGAAATCCCGCTGCAAATACAATACAGTAAGAAATCAGCAAAGAAGAAACCACAACGGCAATTTGCCAAGGGGAAGAACTCGCCGCCGCCAGCATGGGAACTTCATCGGTAGGTGCGATGTTAAAGGCAATAAAAATTGCCCCGATTAAAGTGGCACCCAAATCGGCTAAATTGTTTTCTATTTCTGTTGGTTTTGTTGAATTGCCTTTGGTGTTATTATTCTCCAAATTTAATTCAAAGCGATCGCCACTCATCAATGACGTTGCCAGCGCTACCCCTAACGAAAAGGGCAATCCTTCAAAAATCGCTTTTCCCAGTGCTTCATTCAGAGGCGTGTGAATATCGATTTGGCGCAATAATATCAACACCATTGTTGCCGAAACCAAGCCGATCGCGATCGCTTCCACACTCTCCATCGCCGTATCCCGCCATCGCATCTCGATATCTTGGTTGCGCCGAAATCCCGCCGTGCGATTGAAGAAAAACACCACCAAATAGGTAATCGCCAGCGCCACCAGTCTCATCGACGCTTTACTATACGAACCGATCCACCACACTTCCATCGTGTACAATAGGGGAATTCCAAACAAAAATCCTCCAGAAATCCCCCGAATTAGCTCATCCGATTCTTCCGCCCATTCCCATTTTTGGTGAGACTTTCCCTCGCGCTTTCCCATCATCTTTCAAAATTTAAAGCTTGCTTTTTACTACAAGAATGATTCATTTTCTATGTTTTTATAGTCTTATATTCTATAATTATATTCGGCCCTCTGGCATCATCCTTCCGATAGATTTTTGCAACTCTTTTCGTGACTTTGAATAGAGATAAGATAAGGAGATTAAGTCGTTACTACAAACGGGAAGATAACGGCTGAAGTTGTGATTTTGAATAGAGATAAAATAACGAAATCAAGTCGTTACTCCACACATCGGATAACGACTCATATTGTGATTTGGAACTAGGGGAACAACTGAAATTGTCACACCGAACTGGAGGGGTCATTTTTCAAGGTTCATCTTTGATCTCGGTTTAGGGTGGGTATGAGGGAGAATGTACTATAAGATTGGGAAATAGTAATGTCACATTCAATGCCCATGAGTGAACCCATTCAACCGATTACGTTGCCCCCCATGAGTAATCCTCAACAGGAGGGGAAATGGTTGCAGGCTGCTTTGCATCAGTGGCTCGATCGCGAGTTTCTTCCCGAAGCAGTCAACCAACAGATTGCGGAACGAGCGACTCAAATTTTTGTCCGTCAGCGACTGGAAGGCGAGAATGACTTAGGGTGTCTGGTGATTGCGATCGTGACTGAAATGCAGGCGTTTGATTTTTCTAAAAGTTTTTATGGAGAATTTGCGATCGCCAATGCCGTGAGTGACTTACTTTTAGATAGTCTGGGGATTGATCGCTGTTGTGGACAATAACCTCGGGAGCGTCGGGATTTTAGATTTTAGATTTTAGAGTGCTGATCTAAAATCCAAAATCCACGCTCTATCTAGCTTTGGACTACCAGCTTGATTTGACGACCCCAGGGAGGAGTCCCTCGTGAGCCATTTCGCGAATCACGTTCCGAGAGAGTCCGAAATCGCGATAAAACCCTCTGGGACGTCCCGTCAGCCAGCAACGGTTGCGGACCCGGTTGGGGGCGCTATTGCGGGGCAGTTGTTGAAGTTGGCGGTGGATTTGCAATTTTTCTTCTGGATCCGTCGCTGCGGCAAATTGCGCTTTTAACTCAAACCGCTTATCGATGTACTTGTCAACGAGCGCTTTGCGTTTCTTTTCCCGCTCGATCATGGATTTCTTAGCCATGTAATGATTCTCATCCCTTAAAAAAGACAGCATCTTTCACTGTACATCACTTCCCCTCAAAAAAACAATCCCTCTCAATAGTTAGAGAGGGATTGTTTTTGCTTTACCGGGTCAGGGTTTTGGGTGCAATTCTTTCATGAGTTCATTGAAAAGCAGTTCTACACCTTTCGCGGCAGTCTGGGAGCATATCAGCTTTCCAAAACGCTTTTTAGCTTCACCCTTTTTTACCGGGGCCGTCGCCTTGCCATCGGTTCCCAGTAACGCGGGGAAGTCGAGAGTAAGGTTTAGACTTTGCTCTAGTTGACTGAGGATAGCAGGGGAAAGCAAGGGCCCGAGTTGAGTCTTGAGAGTTGCGATCGCGTCTGTTTTTTGCTTTTCCAATAACCGGGAATGGTAAATCTCAGGGTTATCGTTATATTGCCGTGTTCGGGTATCGTAGAACTCAGCGAGTTGTTTTGAGATCTCGGTATCGGGGCGAGCCTTCACGGGTGCGATCGTCGTGACAATCCATAAATACAACATTTGCCGCGATATCTTGGATCCGCTTTTCTGGGTTGATTCTTTATCACCGGATGAGTGTTCAATCCCACCATAGCCTAAGCGTTGTTTAAAACGAGCTCGCCAGTTCCGATAATTTCCGGACCCCAGGAAACGCTCGATCGGGTAAATCTGGGAGATCACCCAGCAGCGAGTTCTCATCCCCATCCCTAGATCTTCCATCACTCGGTTATAAACCCTGAGTTCTGGTTGTCTCAAGAGAGCCCCTAGCTTTTCCTCGATCTGAATTTCCCAATCTGTTAACTGGCATAGCTGTCGCGCTAGATTGCGGGAATATTCCGAGATTTCAATCCCGTAGGTAGGGGCAATCGAGATCTCGTAAAGTTTTTCGTAATAGCGATGATTGGTTTTTAGGTTTCGTTCACGACCGGCAAGAAAACACCATAGAGGTACTTGTCCATCTATAGCTCGTTGTGAATCTTTCAAAGCTGCCTCGGGAAATTCCCGGGCGAGTTGCTGCCTGAGTCGATTGATAATCGGACTCTGGATCCGGTTTAAGCTTTGAAGTTGGAGACACCCATCTCTCATCGGTACGATGAAATTCTCATGTTCATATCCCAAAAATGCCTCTGGATAATTCCAGAAACCGAGGGCATAAGCGGCGAGGGCGAGTGCGTCAGCAGCATCATTTTTATCTGGTAACTTTTTAGATTTCCGAAAGGATGCAACTTCCGAGTGCCCGACCCAGAGTATTTTCACTCCGTGACTTTTTAAAACATGAGCCCATATCCATGAGTAATGCACTCCCGTGGGTTCCATTACCACCGCGTCAGGGTTTAGGGCGAGCAATTCTTTGATTCCATCCCGGTTAGAATATAACCGAGGGAATGATTTTGAGTTCTCTTTAAAATAGAGTTTGAGGTTGTAAGGTGCTTCTGTTAGCGGGCAAGCTACAACATTATCCTTACTGACATCAAGCCCAATAACGACTGATTTTGATTCCATGAATTTTCAAGGTTGTAACTGGGTGGGATTGCGCTAAATTTCCCCTTTCTTTCAGGGCCACGAATCACCCGAATAGGAAACAATTCACTGTCAAGCCTCTAAAGGGTTAGCCGCTATAGAGGCAATAGTCTGATCCACGAAAGATGTAAACCTTAAAAGGTCATTTCATTCTCAAGACCCCGATCTATTGCCTAACGGCACCGAGTCAATGACCCGGGCGGTTCAATTGCGCTATCTCCCCGCGATCTCCCCAGGGGGGGGACATTTCGATCCAGCGATAGCAGAGGATCAGGCGATCGCCATTAAGCCGATCGCCTCTGGCAGATGCCAGTCATCAGGCGGGAACTAAGGGACTAAAATCTGGGATACTCTCTCCTCAATGGCATTGCGTGACTCCTCAAGGGACTGAACTAAATAGGCTACTTGCTCACCCTCAAAATGGGACTGGCTACCGCTTGCCCAGGTAACCACCAGTTGATGGGTGTCTTCAACAAATTCAACCTCTGCAATTTGGGCTAAGTTAACCCACCGATTACCGGGTAATAAAACCATCCAACAGCTAGGCACTTTCACAATTGTTGTAGTCATGATAGGATTAGATTTAGGAAAGCGAATTGATTTGTTGGGGACCCCTTTAGGGGGGTCCCTTTCCCCGTTTTAATCAGGATTAAATTTGGGGACGGTAGACGGCCTTAAGGTTGCGATTAGGGTAGAGGCGGCGATAAGCACAAAGCACGTTATCTACCTCTTTTCTTTTAGCCACTTGAGCATGAATAACCTCTAATCCTTTATCGTCAGTAGAGACAACAAGCCAAGGATAGAGGGAGTCTTTTTTAGGGTTGTATTCTCTCATTGGAATTATGCCTCAATCGAGTGTATAAGTACAGAGTGAGATATGCCAGACAAGGCTTTTAGACCGAAACTGCTGCAATGTATAATTGCAACATAACAGGATAATCAACCCTTATAATTGCCACTATTGCAACTCATCTTTTAGAGTAGAATTGATTAACAATTGCTATTTTCTCCTGATGAGATAGAGAGCAAGCTTCATTACAAGCGGCACTCATAAAAGAAGCGCACACTTCCTCTGTTGTCATCATCAAAAGTTTAGCGAGTGCCTCTGACAACCTCAAAATTGCAATGAGTTGAATAGCTGTAAACTCGAACTCATTCCCCTGGATTTCAACAGGAATCATTGCCTCTAACACCACCTCTAACCCTTCAGAGTTCATCGCTTCTACAAAGCGGTTTAATTCTTCTACGGTCCCCTTAAAACGAGTTCTATATTCTGGGTTCATTTGATTAACCCCCTGACTTCAACGCATTGAGTTAAGGGTTGCTGAATTCGAGACCCGGGAAATGATGAGTTTATGCCGTGGCTAGATTTTGGGTATCGGTCGATCATGCCCGGGTCATGACCCGGTGATGATTGGCTTATGCCCGGGGGATGATGAGTGCATAACCCTGGGATAACCCGAGGATAATCGCAGTATGCCCGGGATATAACCGGCGGATACCCGGATGATGTTTCGGTTATGCTCTCAGCATAAGTCTGGGATAACGCTGGGATAAGTGCTGGACTTTCGGACTGATCAGTTTTCCCAGCAGTCTGTAATACCTGGGAAGGATCTGGGTTGATCTGGGATACGGGGGACGGATCTGGGGAGATCTCATCAGATGCGATCGCAGTAGGGGAACTCTCGGTGCGATCGCCTCCCAGTTCCTCGGTAGGGGCCTCTAGTAAATTTTCTTCCATCATCGCCTCAATGCTGTCTAAGACGCTGTGGACATAAGCGATTAGGTCAGTCTTGCGGGTATAGCGCGAGTATCCCGTGATGTCGCGATCGCGGCAAAACTGCTTAATCGCCACTACGGTCATGCCCTCTAACTGAGGGCGAGAGTAGGTGCTCATCGTTTTTCTCTCCTGACAGAAAGGTGATATAGACAGAGGAAGGAACAGACCGCATAAATGCACCCTGATAACGGACAGCATTTCGCTGCCTGTTCCGTTTTCATGTCGTTTATATGTAAGTTGACTTACACTTTTTAGTCTATATCAGACAACTTGTGTTTGTCAACTTACACAAGTTGACTATAATGGAAGAGAACCAAGATCTACTGACGTTCATGAAATTAAGGGAGAGAGTGGGATTGACTCAGCGAGAGCTTGCTCAATCCCTGGGAGTAACCGTAACGACTATCAGTGCATGGGAAAACGGACGTCACGAACCAAAACTGACGATCCTCCAAGTGAAGCGATTGATGGAAGTCCTAGATTGCTCTTTAGAGGATCTGGTAGAAGCCGTCCAAAATGTTAACCGGAAAAAACCCCTAACAGATTCCTAGGGGCGGTGCTGTTGACAAATCTGGATTCCCCCTCTTTCATTAACCGGGGAGGGGGCCGGATGGAATGACCGAAGACTGAGGAGGATTTTGGGGCAATGAAACCCAGGAAAAACAGACCAGACGTTAGACCCCTTCATCAAGTTAATGAAGAACATGAACTGGACAACCTCTATGAAGTTTACGAGTGTCCCCAGTGTCAGGGCGGCTTGATTCATTGGGAATCACCCGATGGGGATGAAGGGGTTGACGTCTGTGACGAGTGCAGCGGAACCGGATTCTTGGCAGTGAGGAGGGGTTGATTATGTCAGAATGCGCTCGGTGTGACGATTACGGACATCTCTTTGACATCATTTGCGGGATGGTCAATTGTCCCGTTTGTGCTCCGAATGAAAGGGTTTGTGCCAATTGCGGGGGGTCATTAGAACCCTTCGAGTCAAACCCTTGCGCTGGGTGTCGAGATGAAGATGGGGAGGATATGGAAAAAATTCAGGTTTCCCCAAAAACTCGCATTGCTGGTTACAGAACGCTCACCTGGGAGCAATTCTGTCAAGCGTCTGAATCGGAGTTACAGGCTGATAGTTGCGAGGATTAGTTATGGGTCCAAACCAACTCTCCCTATTTGACCCTGAAAAATACTCAACCCCATCACGCGATGGTCAACCGGATTGGTTTTACGACACGCATGATGGGGTTGAGGATGAACCCTCTGTTAGCCCAAAAAAGGGGGATAGTGCTTTAGCGCAATTGGATAGGCAAGGGGTGGAACCGGCGAAACCGTTGAAACCAATGGTATCTCTTCCTTTATCGCAAATCAACACCGGCGAGAAAATTGGCGGCGGGGGAAATTCAACGCCAGGGGAAGAAGCTATCCCCGGTGAGCCGAAACCCTTTTACAGCAAGGATAAAAATCTCAACAGCACCGGCGAGTGCGATCAGTCTATTGGTGGCGATCGCACCGGCGGGGAAAATTTACAGGCAACCGCCAAGGGCGATCGGTCTATTGGTGGCGATCGCACCGCTACAGAACAGAACCCCAATTCTCAGGCAATGCTACAGAACATCGAGGGGGAGAATTTCTGTTCTGTAGCATCCGACTCAACCCCTTTAACAGTGGAGGGAGGGAAGGCGATCTGGGATGATCTGATTTTTGGCCAAAAGACAGAGAATCCCGGCAGAGTCGCTTGTAAAACTACCGGGAACTCAGGCGATCGCATCCTAGAGAGAAACGACCATCAAAGGGTGCAATCGTCTGATTTTACACCAGATATGGTGTCATTGGGGGTCGCCAACAACGCTATATCTAGCGAAAATTTTCAATTAAGCGATCAACGCAAACACAACGGAAAACCAGGCGCGTCTGGGTGGATTGGAACACAATACAAATATCGCGACCCATTGGGCAACAGCAAGACCAGCACCCAATGGGTTCCCGGATCTACCGGACCCTATTACCAATATCAGTGGAGAGAAGGCGATCGCATCAAGAGCCGCTACGTCCCCAGGAAAAAATTGGAGCAAGTCGAATTAGCCATCATGACCCGGGAATCCCCCTGGAGAATTTTAGAAATTCTGGGTTAAGCGCGATCGCCACGCCAGACCCGGGGCCCTGTTCTGTAGCATTGCCCTCATCAGGACTAAACCGGCAATGCTACAGAACAGAAGGATGGGGGAGGGGTCCGGGTTGAGTTGCGATCGCCCCCAAAATTCCCCCGGCGCGATCGCAACTCAAGAACGGGTCAAACCGCTTCAAGCTGCTCTCTTAAAATAGTCCAGGCCAGAACAGACAGATGACCTTGATCATCAAGCCAATAATCAGACTTATCAGGATCCAACCAATCAAGGTTAAGGCAACGGTCAAACTTCGTTAAGGATGAGTAAGCGCGAAAATAGACCGGCACCTTAGATCCCAGAAAACGACTGACAACCGGGACTAGATAGAGGTTAGGGTATTGTTCGAGTAGTGCAGTCACGATTTCCAAGTAATTCTGTAACAGGAGATCGGCGTCTGAAAGACTAGCCCTCAAAAATTGCCGATCGCCATAGCAATAGCGATCCTTGCCCAGGAACTCTATAAACCGATTATTCCAGTCCAGACTCATCAGATTGATGATTTCTTCCTTCCTTAGTACCCCGTGCATTTCAGTGGCAGGGAACCAAAAAACAGGACTACACCCAGAGGACAGGAGATCCATCGCGGTGAAGATTTCAGAGTCCATCACGGGCATACCGGGAACCGTGTAATTGGCATAGTCTCTAAACTGCCATTGAACCTCAGTCAGTTTTAGGGTAGCAGTGGAATCCCCGATCAGTGCCTTCGTTAAAACATGATCGCGGTTGAACCCGTCAAGACTGATGACCTCACCGGATGATGAAACCTGGAAATTGATATGTCTCATGATTTCTAAGGGTTAACTGAACAAAATAAGGGAATCACAGCAGAGCGATCGCATTCGCTATCTGGTCAGGGTCTACCTCCACATACCGGAGTAAAACCCGGTCGTTCTTATGCCCGGTGATTTGTTTGAGCACCGGGATAGAAACCCCGGAACGGGAAAGGCAAGTTATCAGAGTCCGTCGGGTGGAATGAGTCGATATCCCCCTCTTCCCTAACCCGGCGCGATCGACCGCTTGACGAAACCAACGATCCACCGCTTGAAAAGTGACGTGCTTTTCTGGATAGCGCACGCTGGGGAATAACCAACCTTGCAGCGGCGGGTGAAAATTTTCGAGTTCAGATTTTAGCAACGGGTGCAAGGGAACCTGTCGCGTCTCCCGTTTGCCGTCGGGTGACGCCTTGCGGGTACTAGCCCGAAAAGTGATGGAAGATCTAGGCGCACACTTGAGCGGATCCTCGTAACAGTCGGATACCTGTAACTGAGTAATCGCCCCCCATCTCTCCCCAGTGAACCGCGCGATCGTCAAAAATAGCCGATGAGTCGGATTGGCTATCTGTTTTAAAATTCTGGCATAATCTGAATCCGTTAAAATTTCCGATTGTCCATGACGAGAATTTTTAGGCATTTTTAGAGTTTAAGATTAGACAAAAATCCGTACAAAATAACAACATCAACCCCACCGAACCGAGTTTTAATAAATCCACACCTCAGTTATAGCAAGGGTTCCCAGGATTTTAGCTAACTTTAACTTTTATCTAAAACTTAAACTTGTATCCGGAAAATATCCCCGTTACAGTGGACTAATTGCAAGGGATAAGTTAAGGGGGGTAAGGTTGGATTTTGAGGATGTGAAAATATGGAATGCACGATTCACACTGTTACACACGGCAATTCAAGAACTCACCCAAGTCAGATTGCGCGAATATGAGGTTTTAGAGGGCCGGGTTAAATACTTAGAATTAAGCGATAGAAGAAGTCAGTTATCTGCCTGACTTCGAGGAGTAATTTACGGGTTTGTTGGGGGAGTTTTTGGGGCAATGGTTTTTGTAGCCCTAATCTATTTTTCG